>JANMIB010000007.1:0-2045 GCA_031375605.1 Allobosea sp.
GGTCGGACGTGGCGAAACGTCCGCCATCCAGCGGAACCAGCGGGCGCAGATCTGGCGGGATGACGGGGACAACCGTCATAACCATCCACTCCGGCTTGTTGCCAGATTGCTGGAAGGCCTCGATGATCTTGAGGCGCTTCATCAGCTTCTTGGGCTTCAGCTCCGAGGTCGTCGTCGCGATCTCGTGGCGCAGGTCCATCTGGACCTTGTCGAGATCGAGCGAGCGGAGCATCTCGCGCAGCGCTTCCGCACCGATCATGGCGGTGAACGAGTCAGCGCCATATTCGTCCTGGAACCGCAGCAAATCATCTTCCGACAGGATCTGGCGATCCTTCAGGGGTGTCAGGCCCGGCTCCAGAACGATGTAGCTCTCGAAATAGAGCACGCGCTCGAGATCCTTGAGCGGCATGTCAAGCAGAAGGCCGATGCGGCTAGGCAGCGACTTCAGGAACCAGATATGCGCGACAGGAGCCGCCAGTTCGATGTGGCCCATGCGCTCGCGCCGGACGCGGGCAAGCGTAACCTCGACACCGCATTTCTCGCAGATCACGCCCTTGTACTTCATGCGCTTGTACTTGCCGCACAAGCACTCGTAATCCTTGATGGGTCCGAAAATACGGGCGCAGAACAGGCCATCACGCTCTGGCTTGAACGTGCGATAGTTGATGGTCTCCGGCTTCTTGATCTCGCCAAACGACCAGGACAGAATCTTCTCCGGGCTCGCAAGCGAAATCCGAATAGCGTCAAAGCCGACCGGCTGAGCCGGCTGGCCAAACAGATTCATGACCTCTTGATTCATTGCCATCTCCTGAACTGGGGAGGATCGCCTATGCGAGCCACAATCCCGTTCCTAGAAATACATTGCCGAAGGTTGTGACCATCAGCGGTGAAAACCGCTGGCCTTGCACATGAAGGCCAGCGAGAACGAACGATCACTCAGCAGCTTCCGAGGACGGCAATTGAGCCGGTGGCTTCTTGAGTGTCTGCAACTCGACGTTGAGACCCAGCGAACGCATTTCCTTGACCAGCACGTTGAAGCTTTCAGGAATACCAGCCTCAAAGTTGTCTTCGCCACGAACGATGCTTTCATACACCTTCGTCCGGCCCGCAACGTCATCAGACTTCACGGTCAGCATCTCCTGCAGCGTGTAGGCTGCACCGTAAGCCTGAAGCGCCCAGCACTCCATTTCGCCGAACCGCTGACCGCCAAACTGTGCCTTGCCGCCAAGCGGTTGCTGGGTGACGAGTGAGTAAGGACCGATTGAACGGGCATGGATCTTGTCGTCGACCAGGTGGTGTAGCTTCAGCATGTAGATGTAGCCAACCGTAACCTTGCGGTCGAAGGCGTCACCGGTGCGGCCATCAAACAGCGTGACCTGACCGGAGGCATCAAGCCCCGCATCAGCCAGAAGCCGCTCGATGTCAGCCTCGTTTGCGCCATCAAAGACGGGAGTGGCAATCGGAACGCCGCGGCGCAGATTGTTGCCCATTTCCGCAAGTTCATGATCGGTCATCGCGTTGATTTCCGCATGATCAGACCCATAGATGTGGTCGAAGGTCTTGCGCATGCCGGCTGCTTCACCGGATTTCATGTAGGCATCGACCACTGCAGCCACCTGCTTGCCGAGACCAGCAGCGGCCCAGCCCAGATGTGTCTCCAGGATCTGGCCCACATTCATGCGGCTTGGCACGCCAAGCGGGTTGAGCACGATGTCGGCATAAGTGCCGTCGGCCAGGAACGGCATGTCCTCGACCGGAACGATCTTGGACACCACACCCTTGTTGCCGTGGCGGCCTGCCATCTTGTCACCGGGCTGGATCTTGCGCTTCACGGCGACGAAGACCTTGACCATCTTCATCACGCCAGGCGGGAGTTCGTCGCCACGCTGCAGCTTTTCAACCTTGTCTAGGAAGCGCTGTTCATGTCGCTTCTTGGACTCGTCGTACTGCTTGCGCATAGCTTCCATTTCGGACATCTGCGCGTCGTCGCCGACGGCAAACATCCACCACTGCGAGCGCGGATACTGCGCCATGGCTTCCTTGTT
>JANMIB010000061.1:0-8148 GCA_031375605.1 Allobosea sp.
GGCAAGCGCCACCGGAACAAGCATCAAGGCATAACCGGCGGCTCCAGCAAACGATGCACCATCCGACCGCGACGAGATCAGCCGCCACAGCATCAGGACTGCGAAATAGACGGCAATCTTGCGAATGTGAAAACCACGGATGGCAAGCGACAGCCACTCTGGGGAGCCCTGCCACAGCACCTGCTCACCTTTTGGCAAAGGAGAGGGGATGCCTGGCGAGGATTCGACCTCGTAGTCGTCGCTTGGAATGTTGATGTAGCCGCCTTTGCTCACAGCAGTGGCTCCGCGCGCGACGGCGAGGCATACAGCATGCCGCCACCGTAATAACCCATGATCTTGTCTTCCTCGAGCAATGTCACCTGATCAGGGTTTTTCAGGCCCGGAACATTGGCGAAGTGCTTGGCAAAGATGGCCTGCACCTTGGCCTGCCTGCGCCTGCCGTCGACACGGGCGAAGTTGGCTGGCAGCAGCACGTTGCGTGTGCCCCCTGCAACCGGAACCTCCACCTCCATGTAGCGCATCACGTATTCGGCGCGGTCGATCCAGACATCCTTGACAATACCGGCAACCTTGCCGTCCCCGCCCAGAACCTCCATGCCCACCGGGTTGGGGTCACGCCCCTCGACGTGGAAATCCGTGGCGATGCGCAAGGGTTCAAGCCGTGGCTTGCCATTGTGCAGCAGGTCCGGGCGGTCAGCCCGCTCTGCATACGAGCCTGGCCCGACAGCAGCCAGCATTGGATCGCCCACAGGCTCCAGCGGCGAGCCAGGCCATGGCTCGAGCGCCTTCAGTGGCAGCACGCGCGTATCAGGCTGGCCGCTGCCATCTGACACCACATCAGGTCCGTGGGCCTGCTTGTAGGTCTTGGCTGGCGGCGGCGATGGCCAGCCAACGATTTCATAGCCGGAGTAGCGATCTTGGGTGTCGCGTGCCAGCGGGTAGCCTTCGCGCTTGCTCTCCCGGTGCAGGTAAAGCACCAGCGCAAAGAAGAATGCCACGAAAAGCACAAAGCTGACCATGGCGATGTCATAGCCGAAAGGACCGGAGCCAGGTATCATGTGTCGCCTCCTGAGACGTCGTGATCTAGGTGGGGAATTCCGCCAGACCGAAGGTTGATGGGGAGTGGATTTTGGTCTCAGCCGTGCGGCCCACCAGTGGGCCGATCGCGACAAGAGTCAAGAAAAGCATCATGAGTTCAACGTGATAGACGGCCATGTAACCAACCGACGGATCATTGAGAGCACGGCCCAGAAGGCCGCTTGAAGCAAGGCCTGAGACGATGTCGCGCAGGACACCGCCCGCTGCGACCGACAGGCCAAGGGCGAGCGCCTGAACGGCACCCCAGGCGCCCAGCGCAAGGCCGGTGCCCGCATCTTTTTCAAGCGCCATCGCGCCCGTGAGCGTGCCCACCGAAAACAGTCCGCCGCCAAAGCCGATCAGCACGGTCCCGAGCCTGAACAGCCAGGGTGCTTCCAGCGGGGCCGACATGACCACGCAGGAGAAAGCAGCCAGCCCGACAACAAGCCCGTTGGCGGCAAGCCGTGTCGGATCAGCGCCCTTCATCAATCGCCGTGCCGCCAGCAGGAAGGCCACCAGTGCCCCTGCAGCCATCAGGGCCGTGAGCGCCGTGGTGTCAGCCACGCTCAGTTTCAGAATTTCGCCGCCATAAGGCTCCAGAACGATGTCCTGCATGTTGAAGGCAGCGGTTCCAAGCGCAACAGCCAGCAGGAAACGCTTTGAGCGCGGCGACGCTGTAAATCTGCGCCAGACTTCGCTGAAGGCGGGCATATTCTGCGCCTCGTTGGCATGGAAGGCTCTTGCGCGTTCGATCGAACGTGGTTCCTGCCGCCACAGGGCGATCAGGTTGAGCACAAGCGTCACGACGGCGGCCCCCTGCACCACGCCGATCAGCTTGATCTGCTCAAAATCATTGAGCAGGACCGCAAACACCGCCCCGCAACTGACCATGCCCACCAGCAACATGGTGTACATCAGCGCAACGACCCGTGGACGTGCTTCCTTGGGGGCCAGATCGGTTGCCAGCGCAAGGCCTGCGGTCTGTGTCGTTTGCAGGCCAGCGCCGGTCAGCAGGAAGGCGACGGCAGATGCCACATGCCCGATCCACCACGGGCCCCATGTGTCACCGGACAGAAGGATCAGCGCAAACGGCATGATGCTGAGACCGGCGAACTGAAGCAGCGTCCCGATCCAGATATAGGGAACCCGTCTCCAGCCAAGGGCTGAAACGTGATTGTCAGACTTGTAACCAACGAGGGTGCGGAACGGCGCAAAGACAAGTGGAAGTGCCACCATCAGCGCGACAAGGCTCGCAGGCACCCTCATTTCAACGATCAGGACGCGGTTCAGCGTTCCGATCAGCAGAACGGTGGCCATGCCGACCGAAACCTGGAAAAGGGACAGGCGCAACAGCTTGCTGAGCGGGAAATCAGTTGTTCCCGCATCGGCAAACGGCACGAACTTCAGGCCGTACCTGCGCCATTCGGCCTTGATCGCGGTTGCCCTGTCGATGGTCATCGGCGCCTCAGCTCCATGACCTGCGATGTGTAAAACCCGCGCGAGACCCGCAGCGTGTCATTGACTTTCCATGCCGTCATTTCAGGCGCGCGGACAATGCGGTTGACAAGATCGGTTTCGGGCACAGGCACGATGGCCGGCGAACGGTCACTGCGCGGGAACAGCTTGCCGACTTGATACATCGCGCCGAGCAAGGGTGTGCGGGGCGCGAAGGTGAACAGGATCGATTGGCGAGTGCGGCCGCAGATGCCAGCCAGGGAGCGCACCACGTCTGGCGTGATGTAGTGGATGAGGGAATCCATCGCGACGACATGGTCGAATGTGCCGAGCGTCTTGTCGAGCATGTCGCCGACCTCGAACGTGATCGTGCCTTTGCCCAGATCACGCGGGGTGCGCTCGCGGGCGAGCGACACAAGCGTTGCCGACAGATCGATAGCCAGGACATCCGCGCCGCGCCGCGCGGCCTCGACGGCAAAGGCACCCGTGCCGCAGCCAGCATCAAGGATGCGGCGTCCGCTCAGGTCATCCGGCAGCCATTGCAGGATCTGGTCACGCATGGAATCGCGGCCAGCCCGCACGGTCGCCCGGATTTTGCTCACAGGCGCAGTCGTGGTGAGCCTGGCCCACGCATCGACCGCTGTGCGGTCGAAGTAGGTTTCCAGCTCGCCGCGGCGTGCCGTGTAACTTGGTGTCAGGCTGACTGCATCAGTCATCAATCGTATCCCAGCAGATCAAAGATTTCGCGGTCCTTCAGCGGGCTGACGACGGTGCCCTCGTTGCCCGCCCACATGGTTGCGGCAAGTCTGAGATATTCTTTCTGGACAGCCAGGATTTCGGGCGTTTCTTCCATCTCGAACAATGTCGATTTCTTCAGCCGCGAACGGCGGATGGCGTCGAGATTGGGGAAATGGGCGATGGTTTCGGTGCCGCAGACCTTGTTGAACCGATCCACCTGGTCGGTGCCGTCGCTGCGGTTGATGATCACGCCGCCGACGCGCACGTCGTAGTTCTTGGACTTGGCCTTGATGGCCGCGACGATGCGGTTCATCGCGAAGATCGAATCGAAATCGTTGGCCGTGACGATCACCGCGCGCTCGGCATGCTGAAGCGGAGCCGCGAAGCCGCCGCACACCACATCGCCCAGCACGTCGAAAATCACCACATCCGTGTCATCGAGCAGGTGATGCTCTTTCAGGAGTTTCACGGTCTGGCCGACGACATAGCCGCCGCAGCCTGTGCCGGCTGGCGGGCCGCCAGCCTCGACGCACATCACGCCGTTGTAACCCTCGAATACGAAGTCCTCACGCCGCAATTCTTCTGAGTGAAAGTTCACGGGTTCCAACACGTCGATGACGGTGGGAATGAGGGTCTTGGTGAGCGTGAATGTTGAATCATGCTTCGGGTCGCAGCCGATCTGCTGCACGCGCTTGCCAAGCTTTGAGAAGGCCACCGACAGGTTTGACGATGTGGTCGATTTGCCGATGCCGCCCTTGCCATAAACGGCAAAGACCTTTGCCGTGCCGAGGTTCAGTGTCGGGTCCAGATGCACCTGCACCGAGCCATCTCCGTCGCCTTGGTGTGGCTTCCGCGCCACCGGATTGCGGATCGGAAGTTCGATCGTGCTCATGCTGTTCTCCCAGTTGTCGTTGCGGCCGGCCGGGTGGGCGTCACAACGCCCTCAAGCCGGTCTTCCAGTTCCTCACCCGCTTCTTGCAAGGCACGCAGGGTTTCAGGATCCGGTGTCCAGTAATTACGTTGTTGCGCTTCCAGCAGCCGGTTTGCGAGGCGCGCTGAAGCTGTCGAATTCAGCGAGGCAAGCCGCTCGCGCATGGCCGGGTCAAGCACATAAAGCTCGGTGATCTGCTGATAAACCCAAGGCGCCACAGCACCCGTGGTGGCAGACCAGCCCATTGTGTTCTGCACATGCTCTTCGATCTGCCGCACGCCTTCATAGCCGTGCTTGAGCATGCCTTCGTACCATTTCGGATTGAGCACGCGGGTGCGGGTCTCAAGCGCCACCTGCTCGGACAGGGTCCGGACCATGCCGGGGCCAGAGGTCTGGTCGCCGATATAGACCGGCACATCCTGCTTGCGGGCGCGTCGCACGGCGCGGCTGATGCCGCCAAGCGTGTCGAAATACTGATCGACTGTCGTCACGCCCAACTCGACCGAATCGAGGTTCTGGTAGGTCAGTTCGACATCGCCAAGGATCGATTGCAGCAGCTCAGATTTCTTCTCGACCGTGCCCTTGCGGCTGTAGGCAAAGCACTTGCGCCGCGAATAGGCCTCGGCGAGTTCGTCCTCGTCGTTGAAGGTGGAGGATTGCACCAGCTGGTTCACATTCGAGCCGTAGGTGCCATCGGCATTGGAGAACACACGCAGCGCAGCGGTCTCCAGGTCGCAGCCATGCTTGGCCTGATAGGCCAGCGCGTGCTTCCTGATGAAGTTCTGCTCAAGCGGCTCATCTGCGCTTGCGGCCATGAACGCGGCATCAGCCAGAAGCTTGATCTGCAAGGGCAGAAGGTCGCGGAAGATGCCCGAAAGCGTCATCATCACGTCGATGCGCGGGCGCGTCATCTCGGAGAGCGGGATCAACTCTGCGCCGTTCAGGCGGCCATAAGCGTCGAAATGCGGCCTCGTGCCCATCAGCGAGAGAGCCTGGCCAATCGGCCCGCCTTCATTCTTCAGGTTGTCAGTGCCCCACAGGACGAGCGCGATCGATTCAGGCAGGGGAGAGCCATCTGCCATGTGCCGCTCAAGCAGCCGTGTCGCCTGCCGCGCACCATCCTGCAGCGCAAAGGCGCTTGGAATGCGGAACGGATCAAAGCCGTGGATATTCCGCCCCGTCGGCAGGATCGTCGTGGTGCGCAGGAGATCGCCGCCCGGAGCAGGCTGGATGTAGCGCCCGTCCAGCGCGGCCAGCAGGCCCGTGATTTCCGAAGGCTCGAGCAGCAGGCGGTTGATGCGCCCAAACTCGGCCAGAAGCTCATTTGTCAGCCCATCCGGCAGCGTTTCCATCAGCTGGCCCTTGGCAATCGCATCTGCTGTTGCCGGGGCAAGCCTCAGCCCATGCTGCGCTTCAGCCAGGGATGCAATCAACCCGGCCCTTTCTTCGGCAGAGGGGGCTTCGCCAACCACATGCAGGCCATAGGGGATGAGCGCATACTCAAGTTCCAGAACCTGGTTGTTCAGCTTGGCAATCGTCGTGCCGGGATTGTCCCAGACCGGCTCTGCGCTGACCAGTTCGAGCTTGCTCGCCTGCGCCTGGATCAGCACGGCCAGATCTGGCCGCTCGCTGTCCTCGCCTGGATCGAGGGCGCGCCAGCGGTCCAGCGATGTCTTGAGGTCGGTCAGGCCCTTGTAAAGCCCGGCCTGCGCCACGGGCGGCGTCAGGTAGCTCACCAGCGTCGCGGCAGCACGGCGCTTTGCGATCGCGCCTTCCGACGGATTGTTCGAGGCATAAAGATACATGTTGGGCAGATCGTCGATCAGGCGGTCAGGCCAGCAGGTGCTGGACATGCCGGTCTGCTTGCCGGGCATGAACTCCAGCGCCCCGTGGGTGCCGAAGTGCAGCACGGCGTTCGCCTTGAAGTCCTCGCGGATGAACCGGTAATAGGCGGAAAAAGCATGTGTCGGGGCAAATCCGCGCTCGAACAGGAGGCGCATCGGGTCGCCCTCGTAGCCGAAGCCCGGCTGGATTCCGACCATGACATTGCCGAACATCGCGCCGAGGACGTGGATGGTCTGGCCGTCAGCCTGCTGCTTGCCCGGCGCAGGCCCCCATTGCGCTTCGATCTCATTCAGGTGCGGCTCGCGCAGGACATGGTCTGCCGCGGGGATGCGCGCCATGACATTGGCATTCGCGCCATAACGTGCGGCATTGCCGACAAGGATCTGGTTGCGCAGGTCGTCGACCGATGAAGGAACGATCACATCGTAGCCGCCGGCCTTCATCTCGCCCAGGAGCCGGAAGATCGACTCGAACACCGAAAGGTAAGCCCCCGTGCCGACATTCCCGGCATTGGGCGGAAAGTTGAAGATCGTGATGGCGACCTTGCGATGGGCCCGGTCAGTTTTGCGCAGCGAGATCAGCTTGAACACGCGCCGGGCCAGCATGTCGGCCCGCTCGATGCACGGATGGACGTTGCGCGAGCCCGCGGTGCCCTCGAAGGTGCAGTTCCGGGCGCAGCCGGTACAGCCGGTATCTGATCCGCCACCGCGTCCGCCAAACACGATGGGGCCGGTGCCGCCATCAAGCTCGGGGATCGCAACCATGATGGTGGCTTCGACCGGCATCAGGCCGCGTGGAGACGGGCCCCACTCTTCAAGCGGCTGGAACTCGACCGGCATGGCGGCGATGTAGGGCACATCGAGCTTGGCCAGCGCGGCTTGTGCGGCCTTCGAGTCGTTGTAGGCAGGCCCGCCCACAAGCGAGAAACCAGTCAGCGACACCACGGCGTCAACTGTCGCGCGGCCATCCTTCATGAAATACGCATCGATGGCAGCGCGGCCATCAAGGCCGGATGCGAAGGCCGGAACGACATCCAGCCCCTGTGCGTGCAGCGAGGCGATGACGCCGTCATAGTGCGCGCTGTTGCTGGCCAGCACATACGACCTGAGGATCAGCACGCCGACACGGCCTGTGGCCTGCCGGTGCACGGGCAGCAGCGAGGCATCGTTGCTGATGCGCCCGGCAATCTTCGGATGATAGACGCCAACCTCCGGATAATCGACCGGATCGCCCGGCGAGACAAGCTGCCGCAGGGCGAAACGTGGCCCAGCTGCATAGCGGCTGATCATCATACGGACCAGGTTCGCCACGTTGTCGTCCGAACCGCCCAGCCAGTATTGCAGGGTGAGGAAATAGGCCCGGAGATCCTGGGCGGTGCCGGGAATGAAACGCAGGAACTTGGGCAGCGTGCGCAGGATTTTCATCTGCTTGGCGCCGGAATCCGTCTTCTGCTCCGTGGTTTCGGTCTTGCCCCGCAGCTTCTTCAGCATCCCCATGATGCCGCCGCTGGTCTCGCCCATGCGCAGCTTGCCCATGCGGGTCAGGCGTGTGACTTCGGGCGCGGACATGCACACCACCATCGCATCGCAGCTTTCGCGGCGCGCCTGCAAGGCTGGCAGAACCGCGTGGATGTGATCCTCGATGAACAGCATGCTGACGATGATGAGGTCGGCCTTGCCGATGTCATCGATGCAGGCGACGAGCGAAGCCGGATCAGCGCTGAATTCGGAGGCCGCATGCAAGGCGAAGGTCAGTCCCGGCAAGTCCTTGGCCAGAACGGCACGCGCCCGCTCGCAGGCACTGGCAAGGTGGCTGTCCAGCGTGATGATGGCGACCCGGATCGGGGTCGCGTTAGCGCCCGAAGTGAGCTTTAGCATCGTACAAGGTTTCCACGGTGATCAGGCCAACGCCTTGCATGGCTGCAAAACGTTCAGTGTTCCGACGTGCCTTCCCGCGCACGAAAAACGGTATCTTCTTGAGTTCGTTCTCGGCATCGGCACCCCAGATGATCGACGCGTCCGAAACGGGCGGGACAACGACGGACGCGACATTGGATGCCTGTGCTGCAGGATCTGCGGCGATGACAGGTTCCGCGTCGGCTG
>JANMIB010000065.1:0-3451 GCA_031375605.1 Allobosea sp.
CGCCGGCCCGACCATGACGGCGTGGTACTAATCATGGAAAAAGAGTGAGCCGTCACTGCGCCCTAAAGAGAAACTATATCGATAGGCCTGATTATTTTTTTGACGCCAACAGTTTCAAGAGTTTTTGCTTTGGATAAGAAATTCTTGTCGTTTGTGACGAATACATCGCAATCATAAATCACGTGAGCCCAAATTGATTGGCAATCACAAAGCTGGTTGCGATGTTTTCTTCGATAGTGATCGCTCTGGTTTGGCTCATTGTGCCGATAAGGTGAGTTTCCAAATAAGATATCAGCAATTTTTTCATGAAGATTAATAGTTTCATTCGATCCGTGGACACAAAAGTTCCAGAACGTAACATCCCAAAATCCAAGCGGTTTTAGGATTTCAGCCGAGCCAAGGCCATGTCTGTCAAGTCGCTCCTGCAATTCATCTGGACCTAATGGAGCCGTATTTTTCTGTCTTTTCTCTGAAGCAGATATCCCCAATACTCCGATTGAAAGACCACGATCGACTGCGCCAGCAATTGCATTGGCAATGATGTCATAGCCAGTCCTGCGCTCTTCGAGATCGATCAGACAGTTGGTATCTAGTGTAATGCGAAGTTCGCCACTCCTCACCTCTTCCTCCCCGGCCGTCCCCCGCCCTTCGCCCTCACCTCTGCACCCGCTGGCACTGTGCGGTCGGTCCCCGGCCCCATTTCGTCCAGCCCCGGCTTGCGGGCCCGCGTCACCGGCGTGTTGGCAGCGCGGCCATAGGTGCGCTCGCCCGCATAGCTGCCGGATGACGCCTCGATCATGCGCTGGCTGGCCATGGGGTCGTCGGCGATGGCGAGTTCGGTGGCCTGCAGGCGCTTGAGTTCGTCGCGCAGGCGGGCGGCGGTTTCGAATTCGAGGTTGGCGGCGGCCTCGCGCATGCGCTTTTCCAGATCGCCCATCACGGCCTTGAGGTTGTGGCCCACCGTGGCCTTGTCCTTCGACAGGCCGGTGTCCACGGTGACGCGGTCGCGCTCATAGACGCTGTCGAGGATGTCGCCGATGTTGCGCTTGATGGTCTGCGGCGTGATGCCGTTGGCGGTGTTGTAAGCGGTCTGCTTCTCACGGCGGCGGTTGGTTTCCGCCATCGCCCGCTCCATCGAGCCGGTGATGTGGTCGGCATAGAGGATGACCTTGCCGTCCACATTGCGCGCCGCGCGGCCGATGGTCTGGATCAGCGAGGTCTCGGAGCGCAGGAAGCCCTCCTTGTCCGCGTCGAGGATGCCGACGAAGGCACATTCGGGAATGTCCAGCCCTTCGCGCAGCAGGTTGATGCCGACCAGCACGTCGAACGCGCCGAGGCGCAGGTCGCGCAGGATCTCGATGCGCTCGATCGTGTCGATGTCCGAGTGCATGTAGCGCACGCGCACGCCGTTTTCGTGCAGGTACTCGGTCAGGTCTTCGGCCATGCGCTTGGTCAGCACGGTGACGAGGCTGCGGTAGCCGCGGGCCGCCACCTCCTTCACCTCGTCGAGCAGATGCGCGACCTGATGCTTGGCGGGCTGGATTTCCACCGGCGGGTCGATCAGCCCCGTGGGGCGGATGACCTGCTCGGTGAAAACGCCGCCGGTCTGCTCAAGCTCCCAGTGGCGCGGCGTGGCGGAGACATGCACCGACATGGGCCGCATCGCGTCCCATTCCTCGAAGCGCAGGGGCCGGTTGTCCATGCAACTTGGCAGCCGGAAGCCATATTCGGCCAGTGTCGCCTTGCGCCGGAAGTCGCCTTTGTACATCGCACCGATCTGCGGCACGGTAACGTGACTTTCGTCTGTGAACACCAGCGCGTTGTCCGGCAGATATTCGAACAGCGTCGGCGGCGGCTCACCCGGCTGGCGGCCTGTGATGTAGCGCGAATAGTTCTCGATGCCGTTGCAGGCCCCGGTCGCCTCCATCATTTCGAGATCGAACACCGTGCGCTGCTCCAGCCGTTGCGCCTCAAGGAAGCGACCCGTCTTGATCAACTCCTCGAGGCGCTGTTTCAGCTCCTCCTTGATGCTCTTGATGGCCTGCTGCAGCGTCGGGCGCGGCGTCACATAGTGCGAGTTGGCGTAAACCTTCACATATTGCAGGTCGGCATTCTTCTCGCCGGTCAGCGGATCGAACTCGACGATGGTTTCGATGTCATCGCCGAACATCGAAATGCGCCAGGCCCTGTCCTCCAGGTGCGCCGGATAGATTTCGATGATGTCGCCGCGCACCCGGAAGGTGCCGCGCGCGAAATCGCCCGTGGTGCGCTTGTACTGCAGCGCCACGAGATCCGCGATCAGCTGGCGCTGCGCGACCGTCTCGCCCACCTTCATCGAGAAGGTCATGGCGGTGTAGGTCTCGACCGAGCCGATGCCGTAAATGCAAGAGACAGACGCGACGATGATGACGTCATCGCGCTCCAGCAGCGCGCGCGTGGCCGAGTGGCGCATGCGGTCGATCTGCTCGTTGATCGTGCTTTCCTTCTCGATGTAGGTGTCAGAGCGCGGCACATAGGCCTCGGGCTGGTAATAATCGTAATACGAGACGAAATACTCGACAGCATTGTCGGGAAAGAAGCTCTTGAACTCGCCATAAAGCTGCGCGGCAAGCGTCTTGTTGGGCGCAAGAATGAGTGCAGGCCGCTGCGTCGCCTCGATCACCTGCGCCATCGTGAAGGTCTTGCCCGAACCGGTGACGCCGAGCAGAACCTGGTCCTTCTCGAAACGCCGCACACCATCGACAAGGTCGGCAATAGCGGTGGGCTGATCGCCTGCGGGGGTGTATTCCGACACGATCCTGAACGGGATTCCACCTTCGCTTTTCTCGGGTCGGTCGGGCCTGTGCGGCGCCCATGGCCTGTCCGGATCGATGAAGGGCGAACCCGCGCGCAACCGTTCCGCCAGAGCCTCCGCCGTGACGTGCGCGCTGGTCAGCGCCGCCATGTCATCTTCAGGATCGGACGAGACATTGCCCTGCCGCACCCGGCGTGGCGCGTTGTCCACCACATCGCTGTAACTCACAGAGGTATCATCCACGCCCCATTTCCGGCCCTTCTTGGCCGAAGGGTCCGGCTTCTCGGTCTTGTCGGTCTTGCCATAGACCGCACCGTCGCCCTGCCTGTTGCTGGGCGGCTTGATGCGAGAGCGCTGCGCGCCGTCTGCAGTCGGCAAGCCAAGACTTTTGGCGAGTTTCGGGCTGACACCCGAGACTGGGCCTGCATCGAACCCTGACTGCGCGCTTTCACCAAAGCCACGTTGCCCATCTCTGGCAGCGCTGCCCGGCCCGGCCGTGCCCCGGTTGATGCCGGGGTTGAGCAGATCCGCGAGATAGCTCTCCAGCGGCTTCACGGCAGGCTTGGAGGCTTTTGCATTCGTGGGGCGCGCCGGATCGCGCGCGGGCTTGCTGGGTGATTTGGCCATGATCACAATATGGGGTGAATCGGTGCTGCT
>JANMIB010000123.1:0-16072 GCA_031375605.1 Allobosea sp.
GCCAGATCAAAAGCCACGCGCGTGATGCGGTCGATTTCGCTGGTCGTGTAGACCTGCGTGTCAACGGCACGCTTCTGTCCGTTTTCCAGCGTAACGATCTCCTTTGGCTCGCCAAAATAGACGCCGCCCGTGAGTTCGCGCACGATCAGGATGTCGAGACCCTCGATATTCTCGCGCTTGAGCGACGAGGCATCCGCCAGCGCCGGATAGCAGATGGCAGGACGCAGGTTGGCGAACAGCTTCATGTCCTTGCGCAACCTGAGAAGGCCCGCTTCCGGCCGGTGCTCATAGGGCACGCCAGCCCACTTTTGCCCGCCGACAGCACCGAACAACACGGCATCAGCCGCCTGTGCCAGTGCCATAGCATCGTCCGAGATCGCCACGCCATGCGCGTCATAGGCTGCGCCGCCCACCAGATCACGCTCGGTCTCGAAGGCCGCAATGCCCCGCTTGGTGAACCAGCCCACCACCCGCTCGACCTGCAATGCGACCTCGGGACCGATGCCATCGCCGGGCAGGATCAGGAGTTTGTGCGAAGCCATGGAAGCGCCCTTTCGGAAAGCATGAATGATTGCTGTGCGTCTTAACCGCAAATCGCCGTCATGCAAGCACGGCAGACGCGCTGGCATGGTTGATGAAAGATGAACGCAGATGGCCATGCCGGGTGATCCGGCATGGCACAGAACTGATCCGGTACGGGAGCCATCCATGCACATGACATTTCGTGGCACAATCGGAGCTTTGCTGGGCGTGGCGCTGATCGGCACGGCAAGCCTCACCATGCCATTCGTGCTGAAAGCCAGGGCCGTGGTGCCGCCCGAGGTCGCGGCGATGCACTTCGCACCCTATGAGCCGCAGCGCGTGATCTATCATGTCACCGATGGCGAATGGTTTTTCGAGCGCAAATTCAGGAACATGCTGCATGTGGCGCGCAACCATGTCGACGCGGTCGCGCTCGGCGAACTTGACCTGCGCATCGTGCTGCAGGGCGGCGGCATGGACCTGCTGCTGACGGCAAAAAGTGATGCGAAGCTGGCCAGCGAGATCGACCTGCTGCGCAAGGCGGGTGTGATCTTCGTGGTCTGCCGCAACACGCTGGTGCTGCGCGGACTTGATCCGGCAACTCTCTACATGGTCAGACGTGAGAACATCGTCGCCAGCTCGGTCGCGGAAGCAGCGGCGCTCGTCGGCAAGGGCTACGTCTATATGAAGTTCTGATCCACCGGCTACCGCCCGTGCCCGCCGGCATAGGCATTGCGCGCTGGCTGCACCCAGCCTGCCGGAGGCTTCTGCGGCCTGAACACCTCCACCTGCAGCGGATGGCATGCGGCGGCATCGCTGGAATGTTCACTGCTGCAATCACCGCCCGGACAGGCTGACAAGGCTCCCAGCAGGTCGATTTCGGCGAAGAATTCGAGATGGTCGCCCGGCCTGACAGGGCTTGCCTTCATGAAATACTGGCCGGTGTCCCGCGTGAATCCCGTGCACATGAAAACATTCAGCACGTCGTGGACAAGGGGCTCTGCCTCGGCAAGCGTCCGGCCAGTGCAGTCTGCCAGTGCGCGCGTCAGATTTGAATGACAGCACTGGTGATAATCGCCGCCAGAGAGCAGACGGTGCGTGTAAGGATCGCAGCGTGTGCCGATCACGTCGTGGACCGCGCCGCCGAAACTGTCGAAACGGTACCAGTCCAGCGTGTCATCCGTGATCGTCGCCATGGGGCGCAGGTGCGGCAGGTTCGACCAGAGCCTGTCGCCGGTGGACAGGTGCGTGCCATGCAGCGCCCGCGTCTTGCCCGAGTAGAAGCGCTCGCCAGGATCATCCGCACGCCACAGGTTGAGATCGCCCACCTGTGGTCCTTCGATGCTGACAATCCGGAAGTAACAGCCCGCCGGGACCTGAAAACCGGCCGCCTCGCGCGGCGGCACCACGATGCTGTCAATCTGCTCCCACCCGTCACGCGCCGCCCTGTAGGCCTTGATGTCGGGCACGGGCAACGTCTCCACCGGATAACAGATCACGGGTGCCAACGCCTTGCGGATGGCTGCATCATGAGGCGGCATGGTCAGGGGAATGACTGGTTTCATCACGACAAACCTTTGTTCAAGACTGTTTTGACACAGCCTCAAGTCGCAGGATGGATCAAGTGGTGGCGATCAGACGGAAAGACAATCGCTTCAGGGCAGGGTTTTCCAAAACGGTTAGCGGTTGGACCTTCTCCCCTTGCGGGAGAAGGGCATCATCCCAATCTCCTGTTTCGTGCCAAACCAGAAGCCTTGCTCCATCCAGCCAGCCCTTGCGCCACCTGCACGCTTGATTTACCCATATGGCTTGTCTCTCGGGGTGCTCGCCAACGAGCTGAGAGGTGGCTTGCTTTGCCGCCAACCCGTCGAACCTGATCCGGGTCATGCCGGCGGAGGGATTGAGCGTGAAAGCATGTCTGCCAAAAGCTTTCGGTTTGTCTGCCGCATGTGACGGATCCCAACCTGATGGGAGCACTCCATGCTGATCCTTAAATTGCTCATGGCCGCCATTCTGGCCTGCAGCCTTGCTGCCCCGGTGAGCACGCCGGCAGCCGCGCAGACAAAGCCGGTCCTCACGGTTTACAGCTATTCCGGTTTCACCGGAAAATACGGCCCAGGCGGCAAGATCAAGGAACGCTTTGAGGCAGTCTGCAACTGCACGCTGGAATGGGTTGCGACTGAAAATTCAGGCGCTCTGCTGGGCCGCTTGCGGCTTGAAGGCACTGGCACCAAGGCTGACGTGGCTCTTGGCCTTGATGTCAACATTCTGGCTGAAGCAAGGGCTGCGGGCCTGTTCACCAACCACAATCAGACAACCGCCGATCTCACCATGCCTGCCGCGTGGACGGATCCGGTTTTCCTGCCCTTCAACCATGGCCACATGGCCTTCATCTATGACAGCAACAAGCTGCCCATCCCGCCAACATCACTGAAGGAATTGGTCGAGAACCCGAATGGCCCGCGCATCGTGCTGCAGGATCCGCGCACCTCGCAGCCAGGCCTCAGCTTTCTGCTCTGGATGCGGCAGGTCTATGGCGACAAGGCCGATGAGGCATGGGCGAAGCTGAAGCCGCGCATCGTTACATTCACGAAGGGCTGGTCAGAAGCCTACGGCCTTTTCCAGAAGGGCGAGGCCGACATGGTCATGTCCTTCACCACGTCGCCTGCCTACCATATCGGCGCTGAGAAGAAGACCAACTTCAAGGCCGCGTCCTTTGCCGAAGGACACTACATCTATGTTGAAACCGCCGCGATGCTGGCCTCCACAAAGCAGAAGGAGCTGGCCCATCAATTTCTCACCTTCATGATGACTGATGCGTTCCAGAGCGCGATCCCGGAAGGCAACTGGATGTATCCGGTCAAGACGCCAGCGGCAGGCCTGCCAGCTTCTTTCGCCGACTTGATCAAGCCCGCGAAGTCGCTTGCCTTCACGCCCGATGAGGTGCTGGCCATGCGCCGCGCCCTGATCGAGGGCTGGCAGAACGCCATCAGCCGCTGATGCCAGCAAGCCGCACCAGATCACGCCTGCCCCATCCGGGGGTGATCGCGGCTGCCGGGCTGATCAGCATCATGGTCGCCGCTCTTGTGGGACTTGCCAGCGCGGGGGGCCAGATCCGTGGCCCGGCCGGCAGCGCAAGCGGCCTTTTGCCATCGCCCTATCTTCAGGGAGTGGTACGCGTCGCTGCATGGCAGGCTGGCCTGTCAACGGTGCTCTCGCTGCTGCTTGGCACGGCACTGGCACTGGCGCTGACACGGCGCAGCGCCTTTCCGGGCCGCAGCCTGATCATGGCTGTGATCACGGCAGCGACCGTCGCGCCCACCATCGTCATCATCTTTGGCGTGGTCACGGTGTTTGGCCGCTCAGGTCCGGTACCGGTCCTGGCCAGCCAGATGGGGCTCACACTGCCTGCCATCTATGGCCTTCATGGCATCGTGCTGGCCCACGTGGTGATGAATACCCCGCTGGTGGCGCGCGTGATGCTGGGCGCGCTGGCGGCGACACCCAACGAGCATGGCCGCCTTGGACAGATGCTGCGCTTCTCAAGCCTCGATTGTTTCCGCCATCTGGACTGGCCCGTGATCCGCCGCGAATGGCCGGGCCTTGCCACATTCATCTTCCTGTTGTGCTTCACCAGCTTTGCGGTGGTGCTGTCCCTTGGCGGAGGCCCGGCCAACGCCACGCTCGAGGTCGCGATCTACCAGGCGCTGCGGCTTGATGTGGATTTCTCCCGCGCGGCCTCCATCGCCCTGTTCCAGATTATGCTCAGCCTCGGCATCGTGCTTGCCTTCAGCCTGATCGGCGCAGGGCTTCCTGACACAAGTGGCCACATGGCTGCGCGCCCCCGTCCCGATGCGGGATCGCGCGGGCTTCAGGCCTTCGATGCACTGATGATCGGTTTTGCGGTGCTTCTGATCGCACCGGTGGTTCTCAGCGTCCTCACGGGCGTCGGCCAGCTCCATTCGCTCGCAAACCGGCAGGTTCTGGACGCAGGGATCACCAGCATGATTCTTGCTGCCCTTGCAGCCATCATGGCTGTGACGCTGGCTCTTCTGCTGGCCACAGCAGCTGAATCTGGCCCCTCTGGACGCAGCAGCCCGCATCGCGCACGCCTGATCGATCTTGCCGTGCTCGCGCTCCTGGGTTTGCCGCCGTTTGCACTGGTCACGGGCCTGTTCGTGCTGCTGCGTGGGCAGGTCTCGCTTGCCGGCGCTGGTCTGGTGCTTGTGCCGCTGGTCAACGCGCTGATGGCGCTGCCCTTTGTCTACCGCCTGATCGCGCCGCCACTGCGCCAGAGCACTGAGCGTCACGGACGGCTGGCGGCCAGCCTTGGCCTTGAGGGTCTCGCCCGCCTGCGCATCGTGGCGTGGCCGGTGTTGAAGCGCCCGCTGGCTGCGGCTCTTGCCCTGTCTGCCGCACTGTCGATGGGCGATTTCGGCGTCATCGCGCTGTTTGGCGGCGGCGATCTGGTCACCTTGCCCTACCTGATGGCCGAGCGGATGGGTGCCTACCGTATTGACGAAGCCGGGGCTGTTGCCCTGCTTCTGGTGACAACAGCAGTCGGCTTAACCTTCATCGCTGACAGGGCCTGAGATGCTTGAACTTGACGCCCTGACCATTCGCTATCCGGATTTCACCGGGCGCTACACGCTCTCTGTGCCCAAAGGTGCACTATGCGCCGTGATCGGTCCCTCCGGCGGCGGCAAGACCACGATGTTGCACGCCATTGCCGGCTTCGAGCCTGTGATCGGCGGCACGACCTGCTTTGATGGCCGCAACCTCGAAACCCTGCCGCCCGCACTTCGCCCCTGTTCCTTGCTGTTTCAGGACCACAACCTGTTTCCGCACCTCAGCGCCAGCCAGAATGTGGCACTGGGATTGAAACCTGACCTTTCGCTGTCAGAAACGGAGCACGGCATGGTGGCTGAGGCTCTTGCCTCGGTTGATCTTGAAGACGAAACCCGCCGTCTGCCCGGCGAACTCTCCGGCGGGCAGCGCCAGAGGGTTGCACTGGCACGTGCACTGGTGATGCGCCGCCCGCTCCTGCTCCTGGACGAGCCATTCGGCGCGCTTGATCCGGGCTTGCGTAAATCGATGATCACCTTGACCGACAGGTTGCGACGCCAGCACGGCCTTACCGTGCTGATGACCATCCACACCCCGTCCGACATCACGCATGTGGCCGATCTGGTGGCCTTCGTGGCGGAGGGCGTGGTTCAAAGCGCCGGGCCGCCGAACGAGATCCTGAAAGCCGGGTTCTCGCCTGCGATCGACGCCTTCATGGGTGTATGAGGACCACAAAAAGCTCGGTGACCGTCACTGACGCAGTGACCAGAACATCACCCGCTCAGATCTTCCGCCCGTTGCCTGGCCGCAGCCACCGCCCGCCGCATCAAAGGCTTAAGGCCATTCTCGGCCATCAGCACCTCAAGCGCGGCAGCCGTGGTTCCGCCCGGTGACGTCACATTCTGGCGCAGCGTGGCAGGGTCCAGCGTGGACTGGTGCAGCAACTCGCCTGCTCCTTCGATGGTGGCGCGTGCAAGCCGCTGCGCCACATCGGCAGGCAGCCCAGCCGCGATGCCGGCATCGGCAAGACATTCGACCAGATGGAAGACATAGGCCGGTCCCGAACCAGACACCGCCGTCACGGCGTCGATGTAGTCTTCGCCAGGCACCCATTCGACCGAACCGATCCCGGCCAGCAGCGCGGTGGTCATGTCGCGTTGCGCAGGGCTCACGCCATCGCCTGCGGCAACGCCTGTCACACCGCGGCGAACGGATGCCGGCAGGTTCGGCATGGCGCGCACAAAAGCCTTGGCACCAGGTGCCCTGAGACTGAGATTGGCGATGGTCTTGCCGGCGAGGATCGAAACAACCAGCGTGTCCGGCCCCGCGAGGACTGACAGCGCTTCGGCTGCCGCGTCGAGTGCTTGCGGTTTCACCCCCAGAACAAGCGCTTCGGGCTGTTCAATCTCGGAAAGCGGCGGATTGAGGCGGAAGCGATGATGCGCCGCAAACAGCTTCAGATCATCACTGGCATTGGGATCAAGCACCGTCAGGCCGCTGGTGTTGATGCCGCCGGAAAGCCAGCCCTCAAGCATGGCCCCCCCCATCTTGCCGGCTCCCATCAGGACAAGGCTCTTGGGCAGAGAAGTCGTTGTCATGGCATCAGGCTCGAATACAAAGGGGGAGGTTCGACTATCATCTGCTGCATTGTAACAACAATCCACAGATGCTGTAGCCTGGTGTTGAACCAAACCATGGGGCGGCTCCCGGTCGGTGTCACGCCTCGCCTGCGGTTTCCATCATCGTGAAATCCAGCGCTTCGCGGGCGGTCTTTCCGGCCCAGAGCACGAACTGAAACGCCTGGTAGTACCGCTCGCAGGTTTCGACGGCTGACTTGATCAGCATGCCGGCCTGCTCGTCCGTCGGTTCGGCCCCGCCCGACAGCAGCAGCGAATGGCGGAACATTACCACATTCTCCGAACTCCAGAAATCGAAATGTCCGAGCCAGAGTTGTTCGTTGATCAGGGAAATCAGCAGCAGAACCTCGTTCTTGCGCCGCTCCGGCACCTTGAGGTCGAAGGCCGAGGCCACATGCATGGCCTCCATCTGGTCAAGCCACGTGATCGCAACCTGATATTCCGCCCACGCTCCTGACACGCTGACGGAAATCTCGTCCTCGCCGTCACGGTCAAAGCTCCAGTCGTTGAGCGCGGCCAGACGCTCCACGACATCAAGCGGGTGGTTGGAGCGGTCCATGTCGAGTTCCAAGTCCAGCATGCCGGAAACAAGCTCATCAAGAGGATCAAAACGCAGGTGCAGAAACGCTTAACAACGCGTCAGGCGAAATCTCGGCGAACCAGCCAGCCAGAGAAAAGAACGCCCCGGCTGCTTTGAAAACAGAACCGAATCAATCCCTTGCACCGACCTTAGAGAGCTTTGGCAACGACGTGAATCCCTTGCCATCGCAAAAGCAATGGCCACATGCGTCGTGGATTCGGGGGCTTGCAACAATGCCTGCACCGATTTGTCCACAGCGAAGGCCTGTGGACGAATCGCAGGAGCATGTCCCGATATCAGGCGAGGACAATGGCCGAGATCAACCGGCCATAGTCAGGCTCGCCACGGTGCGTGGTCATCCGGTAGCTGAAGAAGCGCGCGGGATCAGCATAGGTGCACAGGCCCAGATTGATGAAGCGGCCCACACCAGCTGCCGTGAAGCGGGCCTCGATGAAGGCCGGCAGATCAAACATTGCATGGCCTTCGCGCATGGAAGGCCTGAAGAAGCGCCCATACCCTTGGTCAGCCACCCTGAAGCGTTCGACAAATTCAGGACCGACCTCGTAGGAATCCGGCCCGATCGTGGGGCCAAGCACAGCCAGCGTCCGCTCCCGGCGGGCACCCAGCTTCTCCATGGCAGCAAGCGTGGCTTCGCCGATGCCGGTGAAAGCGCCCTTCCAGCCCGAATGCGCCGCGCCGATCACCCCAGCTTCCGCATCCGCAAACAGGATGGGTCCGCAATCCGCCGTGGAGACGCCCAATGCCACGCCCTTGGTGGTCGTGACCATCGCATCGGCCTTTGGCCGCTCTGCAGGCCAAGGGCCGGTGGCGACCACCACATCTGCGGAATGGACCTGCCACAGGCTGAGAAGGTTGCGCGGTTCCACATCGAGCTTTTCAGCCATGCGGCAGCGATTTTCAGTGATGTTGGCCGGCGCATCCTGGGAGCCAAGCCCGCCATTGAGCGAGGCATGGATGCCGTCCGACACCCCTCCCTGCCGCGTGAAAAAGGCATGATGGATGCCAGGCAAAGCGGCAAGATCGGGCGATGTGATCAGCATGGCGTTGTTGTGTGTCCGCATCCGCGTTCCGTCAAGCCGAAGACTCGCCAAGCCGAAGGCTCGCCAAGCCAAAGACTCGGCAAGCAACAGACACGTCAGGCTGGTGGCAGATCACGCGCTGGCGCGTCGAAGCCGGGAACCCGCTCTATCGAAGGGTGCGAAAAGCACATGGCCTTGAACAAGGCCCCCATCCCCGCTCCGCTCTTGCCGCGCTCGTCCATCCGGGTCAGCCGTCCGGCTGCCTCGTTGATCTCGCGCATCCGGGCTGGTGTTGCCGAGCGTTTCAGCGCTGCGGCACGTTCGGCAAGGCCAAGCCGCATCAGGAAATCTGCCTGCGTCACAAGCCCGTGGACGTGCGCCCCGCCGGCACTTGCCACCGCCATGGCACGGCCGAAACGCACCTGCGTTGTCAGGTCGGCCAGCCCCGGCTCAGCGAGCGGATCGACAAAAGCGTGATGCCTGACGGCCTGCAACGTATCGCCTGCATCGCCATGCCCGGAACCATAGTCAATGAACAGGGCTGCACCCCGGTTCTGCGCCAGATGGATTGCGATCTGCCCGATCAAGACATCGGCTGCAAACGGCTCCTCGATCATGAGGGATGAGGATGTGTCGGCTGGTCTGACATCTCCCTCAAACCCGAAGGCCAGTTCACCGTTTCTGCCAAGCCCCACAACACGTCTGAGATCGCCTTGCGGGGTGCGCAGAACCTGCCGGACGGGCAATGCGTCCAGCAACTCGTTCGCGATGACGATAACAGGCCCATGCAGGGCCGATGCAATGTCGGGATGCCACCGGGCAGCAACATCCGCATGGCTGAGGGATGCCTCCTGCCGTGCCCGCAGCACGGGGCTGGTTTCGACCATGCGCACATCCACCGCCACGAGCATGCCCGGAACGGCCTTGCGGATCGCACGCAGGGCATCCGCCATCAGCGTGCCGCGACCCGGCCCGATCTCGATCAGGCCGGTGCCAACAGGGCTTCCCATGTCGATCCAGACCTGTGCTGCCCACAGCCCGATCAGTTCGCCGAACATCTGGCTGATCTCGGGAGCGGTGATGAAATCGCCCTCCGCTCCGAAAGGATCGCGCGTCATGTAATAGCCGAGCGTGGGATGACCCAGACATAACGCCATGTAGCGCTCGACCGGCATCGGTCCCTCAAGCTGGATCAGCGCGATGATGGCGTCTTTTAGCGTGCGCATGTCTTTTAGCGTGCGCATGTCTTGCAGCGTGCGCATGTCTTGCAGCGTGCGCCACTCATGCTGGCCGTGTGCCTCTGGCGCGCAGCACGAGCCATACCCCTGCGGCCAGCATGGGCAGGGACAGCACCATCCCCATGGTGATGCCGCCGCCAAAAGCCATGTTCCCTTCGCCGAACAAAAAGCCAAGCTGGGGATCAGGCTCGCGGAAGAACTCGCAGGCAATGCGTGCAAAGGCATAGCCGATGCCGAACACACCCGCGATCAGGCCCGGACGGTGGAACCCGAATCGGGACAGCGCAAACGTGATGATGATGAACAGCACAGGCCCTTCCATGAATGCCTGATAAAGCTGGCTCGGATGGCGCGGCACCGGCCCGCCATTGGGAAACACCATCGCATAGGCGAAATCAGGCGCGGTCCGCCCCCACAACTCGCCGTTGACGAAATTGGCGATGCGCCCGAAGAACAGCCCGATGGGCACGACAGCCGCCGCGATGTCAAAGATGCTCAGAGGGTTGTAGCCCCTGCGCTGGCCAAACAATGCAAGCGCCGTGATCGCGCCGATCAGCCCGCCATGGAACGACATGCCGCCCCGCCAGATCGCGAGAATCTGCGCCGGGTCGGCGGCATAACTGGCGAAATCGTAAAACAGCACGTAGCCAAGCCGCCCGCCGAAGACGACACCGACGGCAACCCAGACCAGCATGTCATCGAGTTCAACAGGCTTGGGGCGCGCCAATGCACCCCACATGGCATCACGCTCCACCAGCCAGCGGGCATAAAGCCACCCGCCCAGCAGACCCGCGACATAGGCCAGACCATACCATTTCAGCGAAAGTGGCCCGATGGAGATGGCCACTGGATCAATGATGGGGAAAGGAATGGCGAGAATGAGCATAGGGACTGTGCCAACTGGAGCACATCCTTCGACGGGCTCAGGATGAGGATTGTGGTGTTTGCCTGGACGGTTTACCCGGCGGAATCAAGGCACTTCTCAGGCGCAACTTTTGGCACCCACGTTCCTCATCCTGAGCCCGTCGAAGGAGGAGTTCCAGAGACCGCCGACCCTCAGCGCCGCAACCCGAGTGTAGGGATCGCGGAAGCCGTCGCCGTGCCGATTCGCCGTGCCGATGACGCGGCTACGGCCACCTGCTCCTGACCTGCAAGGAACTGAGCGATCTGGTCCATTGATTCTGATGCTGCCTTGTTGACAGTGGTTTGGTCGACGCCTGTCCAGTCACCGGAACTTCCGCGCGCAACGGTCGTGCCTTGCACACGCTGGGCACGTTTTTTCTGGGCGTCGAACACATCCCAGACGAAGGCGAGTGCAGTCTGGCCATCATCCGTCGGCTGGGCAGCAAGATAGCCTCGCACCCGGTAACGGGGGTTGGTTGCCGGATCGACGATGTCAACGCGCCTTGCGCTGGCTTCGCTGGACAAGGCGGAGGTGAAGGTGCCGCGCACGCCATCAGGAGCGCCTGAAATGCTCTCGACCGCAATGGGCACGCCTGGTGCCTGGGTGGGCGCGCGGGAGGCAGTGCCCGTGTCCGTGCACGCAGAAAGACCTGCAGCCAGCGTGGCCGCGATCAGCAGATACTTCATCAAGCGCCTCCCGCTCCTCAAGACGGGAGCTTGTCCGGGTTGATGATATTCTACGCCGCCGGGAGGCTGGCGTCCAGATGGACGATTTTGAGGTGTTCTGACATGTTCCGCATCGCTGCCTCAAAACTTCCTTAACCATGCGCGATGCCTTCTGGCAGCATCGTTGCTCGTCTTTGTGAGGGACCGCAAATGTCCGTATTCCGACCATCCCGTTCGCATGTTGCCGCCGCAACCCTGCTTGCCGCCGCCCTGACCTCAGCCTTGCCAGCTTACGCAGACTTTGATGATTGCGTGGCGGGCATCCGTGGTGCCGCGCTCTCGCAGGGCGTGTCAGGCGCGGTGTTCGACCGTGCCATGGCGGGTGTCACGCCTGATCCCAAGGTGATCGAGGCCATGAACAGCCAGCCGGAGTTCAAGACGCCGATCTGGGACTATCTTGGCGCACTGGTGGATGAGGAGCGCGTGTCGGAAGGCCGCCAGATGTTGCGCACCCATGCCGCGACACTCGGCGCAGCCGAACAGCGCTACGGCGTTGATCGGCACACCATCGTTGCGGTGTGGGGTGTCGAGAGCAATTTCGGCAAGGTGCGCGGGCGCTGGTCGCTGCCGCAAGCGCTGTCCACGGCGGCCTGCACGGCTTCGCGCCGCCGCGAGTTCTTCAGGGCCGAGCTGATCGCGACCATGAAGATCATCCAGCGCGGTGATCTTCGGCAGGAGCAGCTCATGGGTTCGTGGGCCGGTGCCTTCGGGCACACGCAGTTCATCCCGACAACCTACTTGCGGCTTGCGGTGGATGGCGATGGTGACGGGCGGCGTGATCTGGTGGACTCGATCCCCGATGCGCTTCACTCCACCGCCAATTTCATGGCCAAGGCCGGCTGGCAGACCGGCGCAGGCTGGGGCTATGAAGTTGATGTGCCGGAGGGCTATTCCGGACCCGTGGGCCGCACCTCGCGGGCACCTGTCTCGAGCTGGGCAGCGCGCGGCATCAGGCGTGTCGGCGGGGGTGAGATGAGCGGCGGCGGCAATGCCGGGCTGGTCTATCCGGCGCGCGGCGGCCCGGCCTGGGTCGTGTTCAAGAATTATGACGCGGCTTTCTCCTACAATGGCGCTGACAGCTATGCGCTGGCCATCTCGATCCTCTCGGACCGTTTGCGTGGCAAGCCCGGCGTGCAGCAGGCCTGGCCCACCGATGACCCGCCGACCTCACGCGAAGAGCGCCGCGAGTTGCAGCGGCTTCTGATCACACGCGGGCATGATGTGGGCGAACCCACCGGCGGCATAGGCCCCCTCAGCCGCACGGCAATTTCAGCAGAAGAACGCCGCCTCGGCATGGCCCAGACAGGGCGTGCGGGTGGAAAGATATTACAGGCGCTGAGGGCCGGGCGCTGAAAGAGCGACCCATGACACGCCGCCTCATCACCACTGGCTCTTCCTTCGAGACAGCCTTCGGTTACTCACGCGCCGTCGTCGTTGATGATCTCGTGTTCGTTTCGGGCACGACGGGTTATGACTACGCCACCATGACGTTGCCGGAGGATGTCGCCGAACAGACCTGCAACATCTTCAGGACGTTGGCATCGGTGCTGGCCGAGGCTGGCTCCTCGCTCGATCAGGTGGTGCGCGCGCAATACTTCGTCACCGACCGCAGCTTTTGCGAGCCTGTGCTCACCGTCTGCGGCAAGGTGTTCGGCGACATCAGGCCGGCGGCGGGTATCTACGTGATTGCCGGGCTGCTCAAGCCCGAGATGAAAGTCGAGATCGAGGTCACGGCCAGACTGGACTGACAAATTGCCTAGCGCGACAACAGGACGTTCACTTCAAGTTCTGGGTTTTGCGGCATGTCGAGGGTTATGCCTTATCCCCTTGCGGGAGAAGGTGGGCAACGCCCGGAAGATGGGTCTGCGTAACCATCCGACGTGATCTCAAGACCCCTCTTCCGCCCTTCGGTCACCTTCTCCCGCAAGGGGAGGAGGACATTTCGCTCAGAGCTCTGTTCCAGGTCTTCCTGATGCAAATGCCCTGACGCGACATCGCTGCCTCTTTCGTTTGCAGGCAGGGGTGCCTATGTTCTGTGCAAGACATGCAGGAGAGCGCCATGGCCAAAAAACCCGCCGACAAGCCCGCAGCCGATGCCCCAAAACCTGATGCGCGCAAACTGGCCATTGATTCCCTGATGGCGCTGGTTGCGGACCAGGGCTGGAAAACCGTGGAACTTCCTGCGGTTGCGCAGAAAGCCGGGATCAGCCTTGCCACATTGCGCGATCTGTTTCCCTCCAAGGGGGCCATGCTCGCCGGTTTTGGCCGCATGCTCGACCGCGAGGTGATCGAAGGTGCAAACCCTGACCTGATCGGCGAGCCAGCCCATGAGCGCGTGTTTGATCTGATGATGCGCCGCCTTGATGCCATGACGCCCTACAAGCCTGCCTTGATCGAAATCCGCCGTGCCATCCGCAGTGATCTTGTCTCGGCAGCCGCCCTTAACCAGTCCGGGCTCAACTCGTGGCGCTATCTGCTCGGGTCCATCGATATTCCGGTCGAGGACGAGCTTGGCATGCTGAAAATCCAGGGAGCCGTCGTTGTCTTTGCACGCACGGCTGATACCTGGCTTGATGACACCGACCCATCCATGGCCAAGACCATGGCGACACTCGACAAGGAGTTGAAGAACGGTGGCCGCATACTTGGCTTTGCCGAAGACGTGCGCCGCATGACGGCACCCTTGCGCTCTCTCGCGCAGGCCATTTGTGAGCGTGGCCCGCGCATGCGCCGCCGCGAGCGGGCCGAGCCAGTCCGCGGCGAGGATCGCGACGATTACGCCCCAGCGATCTGACACGGGCGGGCGGCTCTCATGGACATGACAACAGCGCCTGGGCCGATCAGCTTCGACGACTTCATGAAGGTCGATATCCGCGTCGGCACCATTGTCGAGGCCGAAGCCTACCCCGAGGCGCGTAAGCCCTCGTTCAAGCTCTGGATCGATTTCGGGCCGGAGATCGGCATCAGGAAGACCTCTGCCCAGATCACCAAACATTACCGCATCGAGGATTTGCCAGGCCGACAGGTGCTCGGCGTGGTCAATTTCCCGCCCCGCCAGATCGGCAAGTTCATGTCAGAGGTGCTGACCCTTGGCGTGCCGGACGCTGACGGCGAGGTGGTGCTGCTAGAGCCGGGCCATCACGTGCCGAATGGCGGGCGGATGTATTGACGACCAAGCGTCATTCTCGGGCGAAGCGCAGCGCAGACCCGAGAACCCCATCGAATAATGGGGTGGTCGGGTTGATCCTCGGATCAAGTCCGAGGACGACCATGACGGTGCCTCACCGCTGCCAGAAGACGCAGCCGTCGAACATGAACACGGTTTCCCCGCGCTGGTTCACGCCGGTGTTGTGGTGAAACACCAGCCCCCAGCCAGGCCGCGAGCTTGAGGCGCGCTTGTCGGTGGTCGTCGACGCGTAGGTGAGCGTGTCACCGGCAAAAACCGGCTTCAACCATTTCAGGTTCTTGAAGCCGGGAGATGAGCCGAGCTTCGGCATGTGATCACCCATCAGGACTTGCACACGCCGGCGGTGCGCCACCATCAGCCGCATCCACACCGCGCCCGTGTGCCAGCCCGAGGCGCACAGCCCGCCGAACAGGGACGCCTTGGCCGCAGCTTCATCAAGATGGAAGCGCTGCGGATCAAAGGCGCTGGCGAAGGAGATGATATCATCGGCTGAGAAGGTGAAACTGCCCAGTTCCGTGCGCTCGCCGACCTCGATCTGGTCAAAAAGCGGGATGGGCTTGGTCTCGCCCGGCGCATCGACAAGCTCGCCAATCGTGGCAGGTGGCACATAGCGCCAGGGCGCGGGGGTGCTGCGGAAGCTCGGCGCCGCAACCTGCCCACGCCTGCCGAAGATGATCCAGTTGGTCACCTCCTGCACGGCATCGGCATTCTGGTTCACCACCTCGAAGCGGAAGCGCACCAGCCCGATGTCGGGGCGCGAACGGCTCTCTTTCGCCTCCAGCACCGTGTGGCGCACGCTGAGCACATCGCCGGGCCGCACGGGCCGCACCCATTTCAGCTCCTCGATGCCCGGCGCGCCCATGGCCGCGCTGTCCAGCAGAAACGCCTCCGCCATCATCCGCATCATGATCGCGGAGGTGTGCCAGCCCGAGCCGATCAACCCGCCAACAAAGGTGGATTTCGCCGCCTCCGCATCGATGTGGAAATCCTGTGCATCGAAGACCTTGGCAAAGGCGATGATGTCATCAGCGCTGACGGCCTGCTGCCCGTAGCTGCGCATGTCACCGACGGCGAAATCCTCGAAGAACAAGGTCATCAGCGCTGCTCAATTGGCAAAGCGGAAATGCAGCACATCACCATCGGCCACGACATACTCCTTGCCTTCAAGCCGGAGCTTGCCGCCATCGCGCGCGCCAGCCTCGCCGTTCAGCGCCGTATAATCGGCATAGGCAATGGTTTCTGAGCGAATGAAGCCCTTCTCGAAATCAGTGTGGATCACGCCTGCCGCCGCCGGGGCCTTGGTGCCCTTGGCAATCGTCCAGGCGCGGGCTTCCTTGGGACCAACCGTGAAATAGGTGATCAGGCCAAGCAGTGCGTAGCCTTCGCGGATGACGCGGTTGAGGCCGGGCTCCGGCAGTCCGACAGCTTCGAGGAAGTCAGCCTGGTCGGCCTGTGCCATCACGGCGATTTCGCTCTCGATCTTGGCCGAAACCACGCAGGCGCGGGCGCCTTCCGCAGCCGCGCGGGCGAACACCTTTGCCGAAAACGCATTGCCCTTGTCAGCCGACGCTTCCTCGACATTGCACACGTACAGCACGGGCTTGGCGGTCAACAATTGCAGCATCTGGAAGGAGCGCTCTTCTTCCGGCGTGCGCTCGGTCAAACGCGCGGGC
>JANMIB010000129.1:0-4582 GCA_031375605.1 Allobosea sp.
GCCCGCGCGTCTGCCGCGCTCAGATCGATGCGGGCCAGGCCTTCACCGAGCGGTGTTTCCAGCCTCATGATGCGCTGGCTGGTCTCGCGCTTGCGGCGGGCCTGCAGGTTGAGCGTGCCTCCCGCCTCAAGCGCCAATGGCTGCTTTGGCCCAAGTTCGTCCGAGCCGACCGTGGCCTGCACGGCGGCGAGGCCCTTGGCGAGTTTGGTGATGAAATCCATCTGATCTTTCTCGTGTTGATCGCAAGATAGGGTTCTGAGCGCTGCGCGCAAGATATTGTCTGGATTCCGGGTTCACCACCCGACGAAGGGTGTCATTCCCGGCGGCCCGCAGGGCCGGGAAGGGGATCCATATTCACCTTGACCGTACCGATGGATCCCCTTCCCGCACCTTTGGCGCGCCGGGGATGACACCAAATGCCGTCGCTACTCAATCCTCCGCCTTGGTCGGGCGTGACATCAGCGCGGCGATGGCGGCATCCAGGCTGACCCTGCCTTCGACCAGCGCCGCCACCTGCGCCGAGATCGGCATGTCGACGCCGCGTGCGGCCGCCAGATCGACCAGCGCAGCAGCCGTCAGCGCGCCTTCCGCCAGCTTGCCGCCACTGGCCGTGGCCACGCTGATGCCGCACCCCAGCGCGTGCCCGAAGGCAAAATTGCGTGATTTGAGCGAGCTTGCCGTCAGCACCAGATCGCCCAGGCCCGACAGGCCCATGAGCGTCTGCGCCTCACCGCCATAGGCGCGGGCAAAGCGCATCAGTTCGGCAAATCCGCGCGCCACCAGCGCGGCGCGCGCACTTTCGCCAAGGCCGCGTCCGATAACAGCCCCGCAGGCAATTGCCAGCACGTTCTTGGCTGCGCCGCCGATCTCGACGCCCCGCACGTCCGTGCCGTGATAGACCCGGAAAGTGGGGCCGGAGAGCGCCAGCGCCAGCGCTTCGGCGATGATCGCGTCCGCACTGGCCAGAACCACCGCTGTCGGCAGACCAATGGATACGTCATCCGCGAAACTGGGGCCGGACAGCACCGCAAAAGGCTGGCGCGGCAGGACATCTGCGATGAGATCACCCAGAAACAGGCGGCTGGCACGGTCGATGCCCTTGGCGCAGAGCACCACAGGCGTGCCGGGCTTCAGCACCAGCGACAGAGCCTGCGCCATGCCAGCGCAGCTTTGCGCCGGCGTCACAAGCAGCACAGCGCGCGCAGAAGCGGCGCGGGCGAGATCGGAGGTGGGCGTGACACTTGCTTCGAGCGCAACACCCGGCAACCTGCGCCGGTTTTCGCGTTGTTGAGCCATCTCGGTGGCATGGTCCGGATCGCGCGCGATGAGCATGACCTCGCGCCCGGCGCGGGCGGCGGCATTGGCCAGCGCCGTGCCCCAGGCCCCGGCACCGACAACGGCGATGGACTGAAACAGTGTCATTCGCTGATCACGCCTGCGGGCATCGGATCAGACATCGTTTCGAGCGAGACAAGAGGCGTGGCGACAGACATGTCAACGCTAGCCTCGCGTTCTTCCAGAGGCCAGCGCGGACGTGGCGGTGCATCCAGCCCGTCGACCAGACCGATGCGGAGTCGCTCAAGGCCAGCCCAGGCAATCATGGCCCCGTTGTCGCCGCACAGTTCAAGCGGCGGGGCGATCAACTTGAGGCCCGCTTCGATGGCAAGCTGGGTTAGGCCGCGCTGGATGGCCTTGTTGGCGGCAACGCCCCCCGCCACCACGAGGCAGGTGGGCCGCCCCACACGCGCCAGGCAGAGCTTGAGGCCAACGCGGGTACGCTCCACCATGACATCGACCACCGCCGCCTGAAAAGAGGCGCACAGGTCGCGAACTGTCTGGTCAGACAGGGGCGCATTCCGTTCAGCCGCCAGACGCACGGCTGTTTTCAGGCCCGAAAGCGAAAAATCCGGTTTGGGACGCCCGTGCATCGGGCGCGGAAAGTCGAACGCCTCAGGATCGCCCTTCAACGCTTCGCGCTCGACGGACGGGCCACCCGGATAAGGCAATGACAGCATCTTGGCGACCTTGTCGAAGGCTTCCCCAACGGCATCGTCGATGGTTGTCCCCAACCGCACGTAATCCGCCACTCCGTGCACCACCAGAAGCTGGGTGTGACCGCCCGAGACCAGCAACAAAAGGTAGGGAAACGCCACATCATCCGTGAGACGCGCTGTCAGCGCATGCCCCTCCAGATGGTTCACGGCCATGAACGGCTTGCCTCCGACCAGCGCCAGCGCCTTGCCGGTTGTGAGGCCCACCATCACGCCGCCGACCAGGCCTGGCCCTGCCGCTGCCGCAACGCCGTCAAGCTCGGCCAGCGTGCAGTTCGCGGTCTTCAGCGCCCGTGCGATGATCCGGTCCAGCACCTCCAGATGCGCCCGCGCTGCAATTTCCGGCACGACGCCACCATAGGCTGCATGGGCCGCAATCTGACTCAGGATTTCGTTTGAACGGATATGAGCACGTCCTGCAGCATCGATCTCGACCACGGCGGCGGCCGTCTCGTCACAGGTTGTCTCGATTCCGAGCACGCGCATCAGGGTTGTTCCGGGTTTTGTCGCAAAGCTGCAGCACACTTTTGTGCGCAATGCCCTAGAAACCCTATAGTCTCGTCCGCTACAATGGCCAATAATATCAGCGCATCACTATCTGAGCTGCAAACGGTCTGGCATGAGCTGAAATGGGTCTGAACTGGAATTCGGAATGACGTCACACGCATTGCATACGACCACAGCCTTGGTTCTTGGCACACGCGGCAGCCCGCTTGCACTGGCGCAGGCCCATGAGCTTGCGGCACGGCTTGGTGCGGCGCTGGCAAGGCCCGTGACGGATTTTCCGCTCGACATTATCAAGACAACGGGCGACGCGATCCAGGATCGCGCCCTGTCTGAAGCTGGCGGCAAAGGGCTGTTCACCAAGGAAATCGACGCGGCACAGCTTGCAGGCCGGGTGGATATCGCCGTCCATTCCTCAAAGGACCTGCCGACAGAACTTCCTGCCGGGCTGGTGATCGCAGGCTATCTGCCGCGGGAGGACGCGCGCGATGCGCTCATTGCGCGCGGGCCACTCGGCGGCCTCGGTGATTTGCCGCAGGGCGCGCGTATCGGCTCCGCTTCGCTGCGCCGCCAGGCGATCATCAAGCGGGCAAGACCTGACTTCGAGGTGTCGCTGCTGCGCGGCAGTGTCGGCACAAGGCTGGACAAGGTCATGGCCGGGCAGTTCGATGCAACCCTTCTGGCGCTCGCAGGCCTCAGGCGGCTCGGGCTGGCGGACCGTGCGTCGGTGGTGCTCTCCACCGACGAAATGCTGCCAGCTGTCGGGCAGGGCGCGATCGGGCTGGTGGTGCGGGAGGGTGACGGGAAGGCCCATGCCGCTGTGCAGGCGGTGATCTGTGCCGCGACCGGTGCCTGCGTCATGGCAGAACGGGCCATGCTCAAGGTGCTGGATGGCTCCTGCCGCACGCCGATTGCCGGCCATGCCACGATCAATGCCGGGGTCTTGACGCTGAAAGGCCTCATCCTGTCACCGGATGGATCGGATATTGCACAGGACCAGATCAGCGGGCCTGTGGCTGATGCAGCGCTTCTTGGCGAAGCCCTTGGCCGCACCCTGAGGGCGCGGGCACCTGCCGGGGTCTATGCCTGAAAGGCCACATCCGATGAGCATCCTTGTCACACGTCCGGAGCCTGGAACCAGCCGCACCTTGGCGGCATTGGCCCGTAGCGGGCTCGGCGCCATCAGCGCGCCCCTGTTCGAGGTTGTGATGACCGGTGCGGTCCGTCCCACCGGCAAGTTTGCCGCCCTGATCGTGACGAGTGCCAACGGCGCTGCGGGCCTGTCTCCCGCCTCGGCTGATCTGGCGGCGGACATTCCGGTGTTTGCTGTTGGCGACCGGACGGCGGAGGCCGTCAGGCTTGCAGGCTTCACCCAGGTCTCGTCCGCATCAGGCGACAATCGGGCTTTGGCGAAACTTGTGGCCGCCAGCATTGCGCCAAAATACCGGCTGCTGCTGGCCTCGGGCGAGGACCACAAGGACGCGCTGCCGGCAGCCTTGACCCGCGCTGGCTTCGAAATCGCCCTCTGGACGCGCTACAGATCCGTGCCCCTTGGCGGACTCCCCGCACTGGCACGCGATGGACTGCGCGATGGAACCATCACATCGGTCCTGCACTACTCGCGGCGCGCTGCTGAAACGTTCGTGGCATTGGCGACATCAGCAGGGCTGGCGGGCAGAATTCCGGCGCTAACGCACCATGTCCTGTCTCCGGATGTGGCGGAGCCGCTTGCCTTGGCAGGCTGCACCGACATCCAGGTTGCAGCCTCCCCCACGGAGGAGCAACTGCTTGCTTTGCTGATGCCGCTGCCAGCCGCAAAGCGTGATCAGACCTTGCCAGTGAGAGGCCCCGAGCGCATTGGTCGCCCCGCGGCCATGCTGGCCAGCACGGAGCAGGTCACCGAGCCCATGGCGACACCACCAGACAGCGCCAGCAGCGGGCATCCTGCAGCTGAAAATACTGCAAGTGAAAATCCTGCAAGTGAAAATCCCGCAAGTCAGGCCTCGCTGCGCGCCGTTCCGCGCTCC
>JANMIB010000134.1:0-9882 GCA_031375605.1 Allobosea sp.
CGCCAGCCCTGTGCAGTTTGCCGGGCCACGCCGCGTCAATGCGCCAGGTATCACCTTCGGCAGCTTGCCGAAGATCGATGTGATCCTCATCACGCACAATCACTACGATCATCTCGATCTTGCCTCCGTTTACCGCATCGTCGATCGCGACAAGAGCCGCATCATCGCTCCGCTGGGCAATGATGCGATCATACGGGCCAAACGGCCTGACATCGCCGTCGAAGCCCATGACTGGGGCGCAAAGGTCGTGCTCTCGGCAGGCGTGGAAACGACCCTCGTGCCGGCCTATCACTGGTCTGCACGCGGCGCTTTCGACCGCCGCATGGCTCTGTGGGCCTCATATGTGATCAGCAGCGCAGCGGGCAAGATCTACCACATCGGCGATACAGGCTACCATGATGGTGCATTCTTTCGCGAACATGGCCGCGATTTCGGGCCATTCAAGCTCGCGATCCTGCCCATTGGGGCTTATGAGCCGCGCTGGTTCATGTCCGACAATCACATGAATCCGGATGAGGCCGTGCAGGTCATGCGTGACCTCAACGCCGAGACAGCCATCGGCCATCATTGGGGCACGTTCCAGTTGACCAATGAGGGCGTCGAGCGGCCACGCGAAGCGCTTGGCAGGGCCGTGCAGGCGGCAGGCCTTCCAGCAGAGTGTTTTCGCGCCAGCCTGCCCGGAACAGTCTGGGATTATCCCGCCGCCTGAATGGGCAACCAAGAACGGGCAGCCAAAAGGAGCAGCCAAGACAAACGCTTGCCGTTTTGCCGCATACACGCGTGAACGCCCGGAACATTCCAGCGATCTGCACGTTTGATTGTGACACGCCGCATGCGGCTAAACAGGAGCTGTCACCATGTACAAAATCACACTCGGCATTCTTGCGCTTGGCGTTGTCTCAATTGTGCCTGTGGCCCATGCCCAGGGCATCGGCGCGTTTCAGCGTGGGCAGAACGCCGAGATCGGCAGCGCGCGAACCGAAGCTCAGGCCCGGCGCGCCTGCAAACGCGAACTTGCCGGAACCCGTGAATCGCGCAGGTCGCTGTCAATCAAGATGAAGAATTGCATCATCGAAAAGACCGTCGGCGGCAACTGATCAGTCCGTCATTCAAGGTTCAGAGCATTCTGCACAAACTTCAGCACCGGTTTTGCGCAGATGCAATGCTCTGAATCATGATGATCTAGCCTTTTGCTGCAACAGCCTTCTTGCGAACAGCCGGCTTCTTCTTGGGAGCCGGCGGTGGCGCATTGGCAAGGTCTTCAGCTTCCTTGGCCAGACGCAGGGCTTTGAGCTTGGCCATGCGGGCGCTGACATCGTCATCGCGCACCTGCATGGCATTGATCAGCTTCTTGGCATCGCGCTTGCGCTCGTCAGCCAGTTCCTGCGGCTGCTGCGAACGGCGCAGGATCTCGAAACTGTCCATCTTCCGGGTCGACATGGCGGAGCCTTTCGCAGGTCCAACGATCAGGATGCTAGGGCTGCAGCAGGATCGCAACAGCACAGCATCAAACCAATCTTTTTTCAAACCTGCCGGGCGCGATCAACCTTGCGCTCGGCAAATCCTGTTTGGCGCGGCATGATCCAGCCGCGCATGACATCTTCAGCGGCGACCCTTGCCGGCCGCGCGTTGCTGCATGTATTGCACCGCATCCATCAGGCTCTTGCGTGGCCGTTCGGCAACCAGCCTGGCTTCCTCGGCAATTCGGGCCACCTCACGGGCTTCGGCTGCAATCCGCTCGGCTTCTTCGCGTTCGGCCTTCTCGATGGCAGCCGCTTCAGCCGCAGCAATGCGGGCGGCTTCCTTCTCAGCTTCCCTGGCCGCCTCACGCGCATTCCGCGCCTCGACGATGGCCTGGCGTTCAGCCCGCTGTTTGGCGAGCGCGGGGTCATCTTCAGCCGGGCGCGCCTTGAACCGCTCGAGCATCTTTGTCTTTGCTTCGAGCGAAGCCTGTTGCCGATCCTGAAAACTGCGACCCATAGCGTTGTTCAAGTAGTCTCTCCGTTGATTTTCGGTGGCATGTTCCACCATGGTGATAACTGGGCAGGAGCATTGTACAGGAGCACTTTGCATGAGCACTTTGCATGAGCACTTTGCAGGTCCACCTGCCTGATCTGACCCATCAGGTCAGGATTAAAAAAAAGGGCCAGGCGCTAACCTGACCCCCCTCGTCATGTCCAGTGGGTAATACCGTTGTTACGCCAGGTCCCAGTACATCCGTGGTAACCGGCAGCAAGGGCATCAGCCATCGCTGGACAAGATCCGTTATACAGGCTCAGAGAACCTGAAGCTGATCAGCAGACATCTTGCCCGAACGACGATCCTGGACCAGCTCGTAGCTGACCTTCTGACCTTCGCGCAGTTCACGGATGCCGGCGCGCTCAACTGCGCTGACGTGCACAAACACATCGGTCCCGCCATCGCTGGGCTGGATGAAACCATAGCCCTTCGTTGCGTTGAACCACTTAACCGTACCTTCGCTCATGTTCTCTTACCTTCGTGGATGAAGTGACAAACTTGCCGTGAGGCACGCAATGTCACATTGCTCGACTTTGGAAAGAAGCTCATCAGCAGACCGACGCAGAAGCGCGGCGGGCCTAGGTATCCGGCCTAAATCGTGAATGTTCATTAACGGGCAGCCCGAAAAAAGTCAATCGACAATTTGCATGCCGGTGATGCGCAGGCACCATATGGGTGCAGCTGTCCTGCAGACGGACAGGCCAGCGTCGGCACGAGACTAAGCAGATGCTGCGCGTCAGCTTGTTGCCATGGCCGAGGTGATGGCCGCGAAATGGCAGCCTGCCGCCGACACCACGAAGATGTGCCAGATCACGTTCTGGTACTTCAGGCTGTTCCACTTGTAAAAAATCACGCCCGAAGTGTAGAGCAGGCCGCCGATCACGACCAGCCAGATGGTCAGCGGGGCCAGCGATGCCATCAGCGGCTTGGCCGCCAGAACCGCGACCCAGGCCAGCGCGAGATAAGCCGCAACCTTGAATTTTTCACCCCGGCCTGGAAAGCCGAGCGCAATCACGATCCCCATGATGGCACCGCTCCAGACAATGCCTGCCAGCACATAGGCGGTGAAGGGGTCCGACACCTGGGTCAGCAGCGGCGTGTAGGTGCCCGCAATCAGCAGATAGATGCCGCAATGATCAAACCGCCTGAGCAGCCATTTCAAGGGCGAAACGGGCATGATGTTGTAGGCCAGCGAGCAGGCTAGCATCGTCACCAGCGCCACACCATAGATCACGACAGCCGAAAGCTCGACGAGGCCACGCCAGCGAGCCGTCAACATGACCAGCACGGTGAGGCCGATCAGCGCCGCAACAAGACCGATGATATGAACCGCACCATCGGAGATGATCTCGCCACGGCTGTAGTGCCGGTCGAAAAGGCGGTGATGCTCAGGCGCATAGCTCATCGTGGCGAGGCTCGATCAGGAATGGACACAGACAAGATGGCACAGAGCCAAGAATTTCATCTTACGCACAGCTCCGGTGATTTGTCCCGCATCGTTTGCAGGGCCGCGTCGCCAGGTCTCATCACCGTCATCTCTCCCGTGAGGGTGGGTATGACCCTGAAACAGCATCGGATTGCCCTGTCTCGCGCAACAGGCCGGCCCATCCAACATTGACTTGGCCGCATTCGCCGCTACTCAAACGCGCATGACGACAGCCAAGCCTGAACACATGCCTGAGCATCTTCGCCGCCGCACCTTCGCGATCATCTCGCATCCGGATGCCGGCAAGACCACCCTGACCGAGAAGCTGCTGATGTTCGGCGGCGCAATCCAGCTTGCCGGCGAGGTCAGGGCCAAGCAGGGCCGCCGCCAGACATCGTCCGACTGGATGAAGATCGAGCGCCAGCGCGGCATCTCGGTCGTGACCTCGGTGATGACTTTCGAGTATGGCGCCCGCATCTACAACCTGCTCGACACGCCCGGCCACGAAGACTTCTCGGACGACACCTACCGCACGCTGACAGCGGTGGATTCCGCCGTGATGGTAATCGACGCCGCCAAGGGCATCGAGGCCCGCACCAAGAAGCTGTTCGAGGTCTGCCGCCTGCGCGACATCCCGATCATCACCTTCATCAACAAGATGGACCGCGAAACCCGCGACCCGTTCGACCTGATGGACGAGATCGAAAAGACGCTGGCGCTTGATGCCACCGCGATGACATGGCCAATCGGCCGTGGCCGCGAGTTCGTTGGCACCTATGACCTGCACCAGCGCTTCATCAGGAGCAACAAGACCGACATTCCCGACCAGCCCGTCAGCGGGCCGGAGGACAAGGTGTTCGACCAGCTCCTGCCGCACTCGGTGGCCGAGTGGCGCGACGAGGTGATGCTGGCCGAGGGCGGCATGAAGCCGTTCGACATGGCTGCCTTCCGCGAGGGGCACCTGACGCCGGTCTATTTCGGCGCGGCCTTGCGTGATTATGGCGTGCGTGACCTGATCGAAGCCATCGGCACGCTTGCGCCCCCTCCCCGCGCCCAGGTGGCCGCGACCCGCACCGTCGCGGCGGATGAAGCGAAAATGACCCGCTTCGTCTTCAAGATCCAGGCCAACATGGACCCGAACCACCGCGACCGCATCGCGTTTGCGCGGCTGTGCTCGGGCAAGCTCGACCGCGGCATGAAGGCGAAGCTGGTGCGCACGGCCAAGCCGATGTCGCTGTCCGCGCCGCAGTTCTTCTTCGCGCAGGACCGCCAGATCGCGGACGAGGCCTATGCCGGCGACATCGTCGGCATCCCCAATCATGGCTCTCTGCGCATCGGCGACACGCTCACCGATGGCGAGGATCTGGTGTTTCGCGGCGTGCCGAGCTTCGCGCCTGAGATCCTGCGCCGGGTCAAGCTCAAGGACGCGATGAAATCCAAGAAATTGCGCGAAGCCTTGCAGCAGATGGCCGAAGAAGGCGTGGTGCAGCTCTTCGTGCCGCATGACGGCGCGCCCGCCATCGTCGGCGTCGTCGGCGCGCTGCAGCTCGATGTGCTGAAGGAGCGGCTGGAGGCGGAATACACCATCCCCGTCGAGTTCGAGACCTGCCAGTTCACCATCTGCCGCTGGCTGACCTCGGCAGATGCCATCGCGCTGGAAAAATTCGTCGAAAGCCACGGCTCATCCATGGCCAACGACCTCGATGGCGACCCCGTCTTCATGGCCTCCAGCCCGTTTTCCCTGCGCTACGAAGCAGAACGCGCGCCGGGCCTGGTGTTCAGCGACATCAAGGATTACCAGAAGGCGGCTTGAGTGAGCGTGGCCAAATGGCTGGCCCCTCATGCAGGCTGCACAGCAGCAATTCGGGGACTTGATCGCCTTTCGCGGCACGCGAAACGCGTTCCTGTCCTCGTAAATGCGATGTGATCAAGAGAGAAGTTTATGCAATTGATATCATGTCACCGTAACCTCAACGTTTCTTTCTTCCTCAATCTGCCGAATTGGATAGGTGAACTTTCTGGCAAACGCCCCTTGCACTGGATCGCCAAATCTTTCTACTTTCGCAGCGACGTGGGGGTCAGCTGTGAGTGATTACGGGCAGAATACTGCGAACGGACTTGATCGCTCCGCGTCGTCTCGATCGTCACAGACCGCATCGGGCGCGGCGCAAGTCGTCACTTCGGTAAAAGCTGCTGCGGCTTCCGCTCGCGATAGGCTGCATGCCGCCATCGGGCAGGTCGCACTCGCGCTGTCGGTTGTGCCAAGGTATCGGCATTGTGCTCTTGCAGAGCTTCAGTCCCTCGTGGTCGAGCCATTGCTGAAGGGCCGGCTCGCCATTGCGACCGGGAAAGCAGCCGATGCGGCTGATGATGCGGAGGGCAGCCTCGCTGGCATCGCCATCTGGGCGTCACTTTCGGAGGAGGCGGAGCTACGTCTGCGCGAGCAGATCGCGTCGGGCGTCTTCCCCGCACGGCTGAAGCCAGCGGATTGGGCAAGCGGCGACAACGTCTGGCTGCTCGACGTGATCGCCCCCACGCGCCAGCTCGCCTCGGCGGTGTTGGCCAACCTCAGGCAGGTGCTGCCGTCGGACGAGCTGTCGGTGCATCCGGTGGCGGCGGCGCAGGTGGAGCCGGAGTTGCTCAAGGCAATGCGTGCGGGCAGCAAGGCTGGGGCGGGCGCAGCATGAGCCTTGGACGTGCTCTTCTTGTCAGCCTCGCGGTGCTCGCCATCGGATTTGGGCTGTGGCGCTACTGGTGGACGGCGCTGGACCATCACCCGGAGCAGGACACGTGCAGCTTCGGGCCGGTGACGAACGCGGATTATCGCCAGATGCTGGCGCGCGTCAAAGCGCTCCAAGCTGAAGGAAAAGGTCATTGGGGACCGCTTTCTAGCCCAACCCGTACGCCGCGGGACATTGCGCCTCACCAAGCTCGCAGCTCACCGCTTCAGCTAATGGCGCGTATGAACGAATTCAGCGCGGGTACTAGTTCGCTCTATGAACAGCGGATGATCATGCACGCAGTCATGCGTGCGGCTGGTGGATATCTTCATAGCGCCAGCCATGGACGCAATGACTTTTCGCGACTGCTCGAGAGCGAAGTGCCAAGAAAGTTTGTCGACGCAGTATACGCACTCCACTCCAACTTTCGCGGCGATGGAGGCACATCGTTTGTACCTTCCGCAATCTTTGTCATCTGGCTGCAGGGTCCGCAAAGTTCGGTCGAAGCGGAGTTGTTGTCTCAGCATGGACTTCCGTGGAGAGAACTGAGTAATCGATTTGCAGCCGTCGGGCTCGATGTTGATATTTTTTCGTTACGACCCAATCCATCAAGTGTGCCGATTCTCGATATGCCGCAGGCAGAAACATGTCTGCCAGAACTCGACCCACGTATTGCCGAAATCTACAGCGCTTGGGCTCGCGATCAGCGGAAGCCTTGAGGGGTAATTGAACATGGCCAAGCGTATTTACTTGGAGTTACGGTGACATGACATCAATTGCATAAACTTGATTCTGCACTCCGACCGATACCCCCCGTCATGGTCGGGCTTGACCCGACCATCCACGTCTTACGCAATTGCATGACGGTGACGGTATTCCGGTGCCGTGATACCGGTTGCATCGATATTCTGATGTCTCATCGCTGACTTTCCCGCGTTTGCGGGCACAGAGACACGTTTCGTGTGCCAGGAACGGCGAACTTGTTCCCGAAATGCTGCATCGTGGCGTTCCATCGCGGCATTGCACAGGGTTGATGGTCGTCGTTTTGTAACTCGCCTTTAACCATTATCCGCCATTTCACTCAACCATGAGTTGTATTGCCAGGGCTGACCCTGCTGCGGCTCAAGGGTGGCTAATCCATGCGGCTAATTGTCGGCATCATCATCGTCTTCGTCTGCGTCTTCGGCGGCTATGCGGCGATGGGTGGCAAACTCGGCGTCCTTTGGCAGCCGTGGGAATATGTCATCATCCTCGGCGCAGCGATCGGAGCCTTCATCATCGGCAATCCCGGACCAGTGCTGAAGGCCGTGCCCGCCATGTTCGGCACGCTCGTGAAGGGTCCAAAATACAACCAGGAAGCTTATGTCGAACTGCTGGCAATGCAGTATTCCTTGTACAAGCTTGTGCAGCAGAAGGGCATGCTCGCGGTCGAGCAGCACATTGAAAATCCGGGCGCTTCGGCGTTGTTCAACTCCTTCCCCACGTTCGCGGCAAACCATCACGCGGTCGAATTCGTCTGCGACTACATGCGCATGTTGACGATTGGTGCCGCCAACGTCCACGCAATAGATGCCCTGATGGACGAGGAACTGGAGACGCACCACCAGGAGCAGGAGCGCATCGTTTCGGCCATGCAGTCGATCGCCGACGGAACGCCGGCGCTCGGCATCGTTGCCGCTGTGCTTGGTGTGATCAAGACGATGGGGTCGATCTCCGAGCCACCGGAGGTGCTGGGACAGCTGATCGCCGGCGCGCTCGTCGGCACCTTCTTCGGCGTCTTCGTCGCCTACGGCTTCTTTGGGCCCATGGCGCAGTCGCTCAAAGGCACATTCGAGGCGGAATCCAAGTACTTCGTCTCACTCAAGGCGGGCCTGCTCGCGCACATCGGCGGCCAGCCGCCGATGTTGGCGGTGGAATTTGCCCGCAAGGCTTTGATGAGCGACGTCCGCCCGACCTTCAGCGAAGTGGAAGCGGAAACCGCCAATCTGCCCGCCAATATCTGACAAGAGCATGCTGCGAAAAGTGGCAACGGTTTTTCGCTCAAAGCCTGCTCTAAGTTATTATAATCGATCAAGTTATCTGCGTTCAAACGATCCCGTTTGAACGCAGCTTGATCTCGTCTTCAGCAGGGACCCGATGACCAACTCAACCCAGCCGATCATCATCAAGAAGGTCAAGAAGGCCGCCCATGCGCACCATGGCGGGGCCTGGAAAATCGCCTATGCGGACTTCGTGACCGCCATGATGGCGTTCTTCCTGCTGATGTGGCTGATCAGCATGACGACGAAGGAGCAGAAGACCGGCCTGGCGGAATACTTCGCGCCGGCGGCCTTAAGTCTGAGCAACAGTGGCGCTGGCGGCATGCTGATGGGCACGGCCCTCGACACGTCAGGCAACAGGTCGTCGGCGCTGCGCGACACGGCGATGGGCACCCCCACAAAGGAGGACGGAGCGCGCCAAACCAATTCGGGCCGCGCGAGCGACCGCGCGCTCAGCCGCCCGACCACCGGCGTGGATGCCCAGCACAGCGCCATGGTCAGCCTCCGGCAGGCGCTCCAGAACATGCCCGAAATTGCCGAACTGTCGCGCAACATCGTGATCGAGCCGACCCATGAGGGGTTGAACATTTCCCTCGTCGACCAGCAAGGCCGCTCCATGTTCCCCGAGGGCTCGGTCCACCCCTACGAGCGCACCCGTCTCGTGCTGGTGGCGCTCACGCCCACCCTGCGCCGACTGCCAAACCGCCTGACTCTCACGGGCCACACGGCCAGCGCACGTCCGGGCTCGGTGCAGGCCGTTGATTCCTGGAGCCTCACCGCCGGACGCGCGCTTGCCGTGCAAGAGATCCTGTCGGGTGCCGGGCTCCCCAACGACCGCTTCGCCTCCGTGGTGGGACGCGCCGACACCGAGCCTTTGTTCACCGACAATCCCTACATCCCGGCGAACCGACGGGTGACGATCACGCTGCTCAGTGAGGCACCGCTGCTGCCGCCGAACCTCTTGGGATTACGTTAGGATCACGGTAACACGGCACCTATTCAGCCACATCGGCGCTTTCCTCCACCTCCCCCGGCCCGGTCTTCAGCAATTCCCGCGTCAGCAGGTTCTTGTAACGCCGGTCGCGCCTGCGGGCTTTTGAGGTGGAGGCACGCCAGCCTTCGCGCTTGTCCTGCACGACATCATCCATGTCTGCCGCGTCGATCACGGTGCCTGCCGCGGCGGGGTATGTTCGCTTGACCATGACTGAAGCGTAAACATGCCCGCCATCAAGGCAATGAGCCTGTTTGCCGCGCCACGATCAGCGATACCTCTTTATCGGTGGAAGCGAGTGCCGGCACAGGACATTGCCGAAAGCGCCGAGAACATCATGCAAGCCGCGCAGCAGCATTTCGGGGACTGGATCGCCTTTCGCCACTCTAGCGAGACGCGGTCCTGTCGTCTAAAATGCGGTGAGCCAAAGCGCAGCGATTTGATGCAATTGATATCGTGTCTGCGAAACCCAAAACACGGGAGCGAGACTCAATGTCGCCGACATGACACAAAGATCAAAGCCCCCTCTCCCCTTGCGGGAGAGGTAAGGAGAGGGGTCGGCATCATTTGAAATGTGGGCTTCGCGCAAGGCAATCTCGCCGGTCTTGCGCGACCCCTCTCCCTAACCCTCTCCCGCAAGGGGAGAGGGGGCTTTGATCTTTGTGTCATGTCGGCGACATTGAGTCT
>JANMIB010000145.1:0-3379 GCA_031375605.1 Allobosea sp.
GGCCGGCATCGACCTCATCCCCCATGCCGACGGGCCGACCGTTCGCGGCTTCAGAGCCATGGACCACGCCTTCCACAACGAAGGTCTCATGCTGCGCTACACCGGCGACACGCTGGCCCTGACCCCGCCCCTGATCATCACCGAAAGCCAGATCGAGGAGTTGGTCGAGAAGGTGAGGCGGACGATCAGGGCGGTGGCTTGAGGTTGTCAAATTCCCAATCTTGGGTCCCGCTTGTGACCGCTGCAATGGCTTTTGCAGGCGCGACCTTTGCTCAAATTCTGCAATATCAGCTGGCTGCTAGAAGAAAAAAACTCGACGAAAAAGATAAATCGTTGAAATATGTGGAAGCTTTGATCTCGGAAATTGATCACTGCAACATGAATATATCGATGATAATAGCATTTTTAGAAAAAAACCCATTTGAAGATTATGTATTTAAAGGTGACAAATTTGCATTTTACTTTAACCCTGAGTTATACAAGAAATTTGAATATAGTCTACTAGTTCATCCGGGAATATATAATCGCGGCGTCAATTTTTTTGGAATATATTCGAGAATATATGATGTGATTCAATCTGAAAAACCTATCTTCTCTAAAGCAGGGTATCGATTTATTTTCATTTGGTTACTTCGAGGCTTGCACTTGGCATCCGAACTTGACCGCGTAAAATATGGTGGTGACATCATGAACCAGGGAAACGTTCCACTTGTTCAAATAACGGATCGGTTTCGTAGCTACACCTTCTCAGGAGGAGGCACACATCTAAATTTTGAACAATTCAATGAACTTTATCAGAAGTTTGTTTTGGATGAATTTGAAGATCAATAATGTAGCCGACACTGCACAACCTCAATTGCCTCACCCACCACCCGGTACACCAGCCGATGTTCATCGGTGATGCGGCGGGACCAATAGCCAGTCCTGTCGTGTTTGAGCGATTCCGGCTTTCCAGTCCCGCGAAATGGATCGCGGCGGCACTCCTCAATCAGTGCGAGCGCCTTGCTGGCGGCTTTCGGTTCATGGCGCACAAGCATGGCGAGGTCTTCCAGCGCCTGCTTCAGCAGAATGACCTTCATTCGGCCGCTTGCTGATCAGACAACGCCGCAATCCGCCGAACTTCTGCCTCAAGAGCCTCCATTGACTCGAACGTGATCATGTTCCGCCCGGCTTCCGCATCGGCCATGGCTTCGTCAAGCCGCTTTGCATTCGCAGGATTGGAGTTCAAATAGCGCGTTTCCTCATAACCTGCGAAATCCTCCAGCGACATAAGCACTGCGTGGCGACCGTTGGAACGCGTCACCAGCATCGGCGCGTGATCGTCCGCCACCTCGTCCATGCACTTGGCAAGGTTCTGGCGCAGCTTGGAGTACGTTGTGATTTTCATGAACAGAGTTGTACCAGAACCTGCACAATCTGGCAAAGGCATCCAATATGTCAGGCTGCCGCACCAGGGCACTGCAGTTCGGTGTCATGACCGGCCTTGTGCCAGTGATCTCGACTTGAGAAGCGGCATGCCTTCTGACGAAAAAGAGCCGCCACGAGGACAGCTCTGACCAATTGACGCGTTCAAACCAGCACGCCTCGTATCATCTCTCAAGGTACGGCTGACAGGAACACGAACACGCCGAAGATCGCCAGATGGACCGCGCCCTGCAACATCGTGGTGCGTCCGGTGGCGAAGGTCAGCGTGCTGACGAACAGCGTCAGCAGCAGCAGCACCATTCCCTCCGTGGCGAGACCCAGCGTGAGGGGCTGGCCCAGAACCACCGAGACGGCCCCGACGATGGGGATCGTCAGCCCGATGCTCGCCGCCGCTGACCCCAGCGACGCATTGAGGCTGGTCTGCAGGCGGTTCCCGTTGGCGGCCTTCAAGGCAGTGAGCCCTTCGGGCAGCAACACCACGGCAGCGATCACGACCCCGACCACCGCAAGTGGCAGGCCAGCCTTGAGCACCGCGCCCTCCACGACAGGCGAGAGGGTTTTTGCCAGCATGATCACGATCACGAGGCTCAGGACGAGAAAGACCGCGCTGACCGCCGTCGTGCGCCCTGTCGGCGTGATGCCGTGATGACTGGCACCATCATCGATGATGAAGTCATCGCGGTGCCGCACAGTCTGGATGAAGACAAAGAACACATAAAGGATCAGCGACACAGCGCCGACAAAGATCAACTGGCTGGGAGCAAGCGTCGGGCCGAGCGTTGTCTTGGTGAAATTCGGCAGCACCAGCGCGATCACCGCCAGCGTCGAGATCACGCTGAGAATGCCAACCGCTCCCTGAACGCGGAACTCCTGTTCGTAGTGCCGCCGCGCACCCGCGATGAGGCACAGGCCGACAATGCCGTTCAGCACAATCATCACAACCGAAAACACGGTATCGCGCGCCACGGCACCGCTCCCGGCTGATCCGGACAGCATCACCGAAATGATCAGGCCGACCTCCAGCGACGTGATCGCCAGCGCCAGCAGGATCGAGCCGAACGGCTCGCCGATCTTCACCGCAAGAACCTCGGCATGATGAACGGCCGCGAAAACCGCCACGCCAAGAAAGGCGACGGCAAGGACCAGAATGGCCGGATGGGACGGATTGATCAGAGTTGCAGACTTTGCCGCCACAAGGGCACCGGCGAGCGCAGGCCCTGCGAGACACCAGGCCGGTATCCTGTTCCAGTCGGCATTGGGGTCGGCCATGGGGTGTTCCGATCAGATGGCTGCAGCCGGGCTGCTGCACCTTGGCAAGGAATCATCATGTCTCATGCAATGGGACACAGGAATTGTCACCCCACGAATCGCCGCCCAGCGATGCCTGCGATCGGTGGCATGCGGCGTTGCAGACATCGGCACAGGCAACTGGCGCGCCGTGAACGGAGCCCATAGGGGCGCAGCGCGTTGACATCGGGCGGACCGGCAGCACTCCTTGTCAGATGAGCCGCCGATTCCCGCCTGAACGCATTGTCTGCCTGACCGAGGAAACGGTCGAGACGCTGTATCTGCTCGGCCAGCAACACCGGATCGTCGGGGTCTCGGGCTATGCGGTCAGACCGCCCCAGGTGCGCAAGGAAAAGCCGCGCGTTTCGGCCTATACCTCCGCCGATCAGCCGAAAGTGCTGGCGCTCAAGCCCGATCTGGTTCTCGCCTTCTCGGATCTGCAAGCCGACATCGTCGCAGCGCTGGTCAAGGCTGGCATCGCGGTCCACGCCTTCAACCAGCGCGATGTTGCCGGCATCTTCGCCATGATCCGCCTGCTGGGCGCGATGGTGGGAGAACACGACCAGGCGGACAGGCTGGCCGACACGCTGGAGCGGCGGCTCGATCTGGTGCGCGCCAAGGCCGCGCAGCATGCGTTGCGCCCGCGTGTCTATTTCGAGGAATGGGA
>JANMIB010000149.1:0-10911 GCA_031375605.1 Allobosea sp.
ACACACACCCAGCTTTCTCTGCTCCGGCGTGAATTGCGCCAGCGCGTTATACGCCCCACGAAACTTGAACGCACCCATGCGCTGGAAGTTCTCGCACTTGAAGAACAGCCTCGCACCCGTCATCTCGTCGGCTGTGCGGGACGTCATCACCGGCGTGCGGATCGCAAGACCTTCAAGCCGCGCGGCAGCGGCCTGAACATCGGCAAAGGTCGGCGGTACCATCGGCACCGTTGTTTCAGCTAGCAACATGGCGGCAATCCTCACTTGTTCCGGAAGGCAGGATTCCGCTTCTCCGCGAAGGCACTCATGCCTTCCTTCTGGTCGGCCGTGGCGAACATGGCCGAGAACAGGCGCCGCTCGAAACGGAGGCCCTCGGCCAGGCTGGTTTCGAAGGCACGGTTGATGGTTTCCTTGGTCATTCTGGCCGCAACCTGCGATTTTTCGGCAATAGCCGTTGCAGCTTTCATGGCTTCAGGCATCAGGTCGGCCAGCGGCACGACGCGGGCCACGAGGCCGGAGCGCTCGGCTTCAGCAGCGTCCATCATCCGGCCCGTGAGGCACAGATCCATGGTCTTGGCCTTGCCGATGGCCTTTGCCATGCGCTGTGTTCCGCCAGCACCCGGCATGACGCCAAGATTGATCTCGGGCTGACCAAACCGGGCATTGTCGGCAGCAATCACGAAATCGCACATCATGGCCAGTTCGCAGCCACCGCCCAGCGCAAAACCAGCCACCGCAGCGATGATGGGCTTGTGGCGCTGGCCGATCCGGTCCCATTCGGCAAACTTGTCGTCCATGTAGGTCGCAGGAAAGCGCCGGTCCTTCATGTCCTTGATGTCTGCGCCCGCCGCGAAGGCTTTTTCCGATCCGGTGATGACGATGCAGCCGATTGCCTTGTCCTTCTCGAAGCGGTCGATGGCCTTGTTGACCTCGCCGATCAGCTGCCCGTTGAGGGCATTGAGAGCTTGCGGGCGATTGAGCGTGATGACGCCGACCGCGCCTTTGGTGTCGACAAGAATGGTTTCGTAGGCCATGGAGCGCTCCTGACGGTCAAGTCATCAAGGGCTAGCTCAGCCCGTGACCTGCGTCCACCGCGATTCATGCAGGGCCGATGGGCCTGAGATCACGGGCAAACCGCTTCCAGTTGGCGACATAGGCGGCGGCGCTGGCTGTCAGGCGGGTCACGGCCGCATCATCCAGTGTCCGGATAGCGCGCGCGGGCGACCCGACAATCAGGCAATTGTCGGGGAACTCCTTGCCCTCGGTGATCAGGGCATTGGCACCGACAAGACAGTTTGCGCCGATCCTGACATTGTTCAGCACCGTGGCTCCCATGCCGATCAGGCTGTTGTTGCCAATCGTGCAGCCATGCAGGATAGCCTTGTGCCCGATCGTGCAGTCGCTGCCGATGGTCAGCGGCGAGCCCATGTCGGTGTGCAGCACGCAGCCTTCCTGGATGTTGCTGCGGGCCCCGATGATGATCGGCTCGTTGTCACCGCGCAGGGTCGCACCGAACCAGATCCCGACATCGATGCCAAGCCTGACATCGCCCATGATGTTGGCATCAGGCGCGATCCAGAACGAACCGGGCAATGGCAGCAGGGGCGAAAGATCACCAAGGGCATAAATCGGCATGGTTCAGTGTCCTTGAGTTTAGGCCGGCCTGATCTGGCCCAGAAAATCGCTGATCGCGGCGATGAAATCATCATTGCTGTCACCAGCCACCATGTGCCGGGCCTTGGCGACATTGACGCTTCGCATGCCGGGAGCAGCCCGCATGAAGGCTTCGGCGGCCTCGTCGGTGACAAGTTCGCTGAACGCGCCGCGCACCAGGAGGCCGGGAATGGTGATCTGTGCCGCCTGCGCCATCAGGCGGTCGCGCACGGCGTCCCAGTCCGTGTTGACCGAACGCGGCCCATCCAGGAACCGCGGATCCCAGTGCCAGCGCCAGCGGCCATCAGGATCATGGCGCAGGTTGCGGCGCAGGCCGTCAAGCGACTTGGGCCGTTCGCGATGCGGCAGATAGGCCGCGACAGCGTTGGCGGCTTCCTCGACACTGGCGAAGCCTTCGGCAGCACGCGCACGCATGAAACCCTGGATCGTATCAACGCCCTCCGGATTCATGTCCGGCACGATATCGACCAGGCACAGTGCGGAAAACGGGGGTTTTGCGGGGTCATCAAGCGCCAGAAGGGCCGCGATGCCTCCGAGCGATGCACCGATCACCACCGGCCTGAAACCCGTCTCAGTGGTCATCTGATGCGCCACATGCTGCGCATCGCGGGCAAAATCGGCGAAGGCATAGGCGCCATCCGCGTCCCAGTCGCTTTGCCCATGGCCACGCTGGTCGAGCGCGACGACATGCCAGGCCGCCCCAAGCGCAAGACCGGCCTTGCGCCAGGCATGCCGGGTCTGGCCACCGCCATGAAGCAGCAACACACCGTAACCAGATGCGCCGTAGGTCGTGGAAACAAGCCGGCCACCATCCGCGCCCCGGTAGGTTCGCTGATGTGTGGCAACGCCGGTCGATGCCAGATCGCGGCTCATGGACGCCGGCCCAGAAATGCGAGCACGCCTTGCTTGTGGGTCCGGTCGCCGACCGCCAGGTTGTGATCCCGGCCCTGTATGTCCAGCACCTCCCCGCGCGGCAGCAAGGCTGCCAGCGGCGCGGCAAGGCCTGCCACCATGTCCGCCGTGCCAACCGACACCAGTGTCGGCATGGTGATGCTGCGCACTTCGTCTTCGGACAAGGTCTGCCGCGAGCCGCGGATGCAGGCCGCCATGGCGGCAAGATCGCTGCGGGTGGCCTCGGCAAAGCTGCGAAACATGCGTTGCACAGGGTCAGTCAGGTCAGCAACGCTGTCGGCTTCCATCGCTTCGGCAATGGTGGGCGGCAGGCCGACACCATCGACCAGCTTGATGCCGAGCCCGCCCAGCAGAAGCGAGCGCAGCCGCTCAGGGTGAGCCAGCGCGAGGAAGGCGCTGATCCGGGCACCCATCGAATAACCCATCACATCAGCACGCAGGACGCCAAGATGGTCCATGAGGCGACAGACATCCTGCGCCATGACCGGCGCGGCATAAGCGGCCGGATCATGCAGCCGCTCGCTCTGGCCATGGCCCCGGTTGTCGAGCGCGATCACCCTTCGTCCATCCGCTGTCAGCGTCTTGACCCAGCCGGTATTTACCCAGTTGACGGCATGGTTTGAGGCAAAGCCGTGGACCAGCACGATCGGCTCGTGCCGATCCGGCATGACGTCACCCGATGTTTGAGGCTCAAAAACAGCGTAGGCAAGCCTCACCCCGCCGGACACGAAAGACATCATCGGATCAGATCATCCTCATCGCGATGCAGCCTTCGCCTTGAGTGCATCCTTGCGGCGCGAGGCGCGGCGGATACGGGTCTTGGGCACCGGCTCGGCCTCCTTTTCGACCAGCCGCCCGACGCGCTCCACCTTGCGCATCACACGCAGGAAGTTGGCACCCGCCACCCGCGACAGGATGTGTTCGCCGATCCCGCGGCGGATCAGTTCGGCAAAGAGCGCGGGATAGACCGACACATCCTCAAGGCCGACAGGCTGGTCGCCACCATAAAAATCGCCTCCAATGCCGACATGGTCAGGGCCAGCCACTTTGAGGAGATACTGAACATGGTCGCAGAACTGTGCCAGCGTCGCGACGGGCATGGGGCCGGCCTCGGCGGTCGGCCATTCAGCCAGATCCGCCCCGACGGTGGCAGGATCAGCCTTTGGCCAGCGCGCGCGGCGCATGGCGACGACCCGCTGCCAGATCGCCGGATTGATGAAAGACGGAACGAAGGTCGCCATCACGATGCCGCCCATGCCCGCAACAGCCCTGATCAGGTCATCGGGCGCATTGCGTGGATGAGGGCACAGCGCATGGGCATTGGAATGGGACAAGATCACGGGAGCACGGCTCGATTCCACCACCGCCTTGGCGGCGGCAACCGACGCGTGGGACAGATCGATGATGATGCCGAGGCGGTTGAGTTCTGCCACAAGCTCTGCGCCAAACACTGAAATCCCGTTGGCTTTTGGCGCATCGGTCGACGAATCGACCCATGGCAGAGAGCCGTTGTGGCACAGCGTCACCAGCCGCACACCCAGATGGTGCCACATGCGGATCGGGGCGAGCGACCCCTCGCAGCCCACGGTGCCCTCGACCGAGATCAGGGAACCGATCTTGCCCTTGCGCTTGGCCACGGAAATGTCGGTTGCACGCCGGACCGGCAGGAACACATCGGCATGCCGCGCCTCGATGCGGCGGATGAGATCGATCTGTTCCAGTGTCACGGTGGCGGGGTGGGCGATCTCGCTTGGCAGGAAGGCAGCCATGACCTGCACCGTCACCATGCCTGCCTTGAGGCGGGGGATGTCGGTGTCGGTTTCAGGATGCACCTTGGTCAGATCATAAGCTGCCAGATCGCCATGGCTTGCCTTGCGCACCACCCATGGCAGATCATTGTGCCCGTCGATGAGCGGAGCCTTCTTCAGCATGTCGACCGCACGCTTGTACGCTGGGTCTTTCCGTCCTGTGTCGCGTGCCAGACCCATGTTCGCCTCTCAATGTGTCATGGCGCTGGCAAGGACCAGTGCGGCGGCATCGAAATCACGACGCCGGTTGGCATGGCGCGCGATGGCTTCATCATCGGCACCCCAGACGCGGGACTGGTAGTCTTCATCAACATGGGCAGCGGCCCAGGCTGCATCCGCGTCAAGGTGGCCAAGCGCCAGAGCCAGTGCGATCACCGCCGAACCCGTCAATGTCGTGACCAGGCTCAAGGCCGCCAGCGGAACAGGCGCTGCAACATTCCGAACGGCACCTTCAATGCCCTTGACCGCGCTCGCAGGCTGCTGCGCATGAACGATGCCGCGCGCTGTCAGCAGGCTGGCCCCCAGATGGCTGCGGACCCATGCCATCAACGGATCCCAGGCATCGCCCTGAAGCTGGACCAGTTCGGCAGGTGTGTCGGCGCGGTAGCAGATCAGGTCATTGCCGGCATAGCGCACGATCTCGTCCCGCACGGCCTCGGCCTGAAGCGCCACACCGTCAATGGCTGCATTCAGGAGCCGGGTCAGTGGCATTCCCGCCGGATGGATGACCTCATCCTGCGCCTGCCATTCAGCGGCCAGAGCCTGCGCAACAGTGTTGTCATCAACAGCCAGAAAGCGCTTTGCAGGGGTTCTGGCGGGTCGGCCATCGAGCAGGAGATGCCACTGGCCATCACGCAGCTCAGTGCCAGCCTCGGTGTAGAACCGTCGTGGCAAGGCATTGCGCATGCTGCCTTGGGCAGCCTTCATCGGGTCGATGGGCGTGGCGGCATCGCGGCCTGAAAACAGGGACAGGAAGGCATCGGTGGACATTGTCTCGTGGTTAGCACGAGGCTGGCTTCACGTCAGCGGCAAAGATGATGAAGATGGCCGGAATGCCTGAAGATGTCCGGAGGTGACGAAGATGTCCGAAGATTACGAAGATGTCATGGAGCCGACATCGCACCGCAACTGCCGCCACGGGATAGTGTGACCATCAAAACCCTGCCTCCGGAGAGATAATCAGATGAAACGCCTTACGATCGCTGCAGCTGCAGCTTCGATCCTACTGCTGGGTGCCGCAGCCTATGCCCAGGCACCCGCCACTCCCGGTCCTGATGCCGGACCTCGCACCGAACAACGGCCAGAACGCATGGAGCGCCGCGCCACGCGCATGGAAGAGCGCATGAACCGGCGCGTCGAAAAGCTCAGGACCGAACTGAAGCTCACACCCGCCCAAGAGCCGTTGTGGGCACCTGTCCAGGCCCAGTTGCGCAAGATGCAGGACGAGCGCCGCAGCTTGCGTGCGTCAAATGCAGGCCGTGCGCGCAATGCCGAACTGCCTGATCGTCTCGACATGATGTCAGACCGCATGACACGCGGCGCAGCCAGCATGCGCGAGCTGTCTGTGGCCGTGAAGCCACTCTGGGCCACGCTTGACGCCGCGCAGAAGGAGGCCGTGCGCAAGAACCTGCCGGGCCGCGGGCGTGAAGGCGGGGGGCGCGAAGGCTGGGGCCGCGAAGGTCGCGGCGAGCGCCGCAACTGACAAATCCGGCTTTGCCCGTCTTCGTCGCCCACCATGGCGACGAAGACGGGATGCCTAGGGTCAGGACCTGTCAGGAAGCGCCCTGGTGTGACACATCTCAAAGCCTTGCAGGCATCAGCGCTTTTCTGGGTTTGGCGCAAAATCCCGTTGGAGCCGCGCCCGCAATTGCGCGGCCAGCAACACCCAGTCTGCATCGCACGGAATGATCTGCATCACGGAAAATTTGGCTGGCGTCACCAAGGTCAGGTTCAAACGGCAGTAGAGCCGCGCCCAGTTGCGCTTGTCCGGTCCACGCTCCTTGCGTGCATCGAGCCGGATGCCGAGGGCGGCATCAGGCGCATTGGCTGAAAAGAGGAAGGCCTCTTCAGGATAGGCTATCGCGAGGATTTTCTGGAGGTGGTCGCGCGAACCTGATGCGTCTTGGAGGCAGAACTCTTCAATCGAAATCAGTCCAGGCTCGCATCCGTAAGTGACCTGCAAAGCGCTTTGGTCTGCGGTGATGGTGGTGTTCTCAGCGCCGGCACGCGTCAAATCGTACAATTCCCATTGCTCGAAGCGGTCATAGATCGTCCGGCTGCCATTGCCTTCGTAACGGGTACCGACGTTCACACGGACAAGTTCCTGACGGGCCCTGCGCGAGATTTCCTTTTTCGCAACAAGCGAGCGTGGACCGGTATAGGTGAGCCCGGCCAAAGCAATTTCAGCTGGAATGCCCGGCTTATGGCTGCGCAGCATGGCTGCAACGGCGGGGAACGGAGCGCCATTGCGCCGGAAGACCGTCGTCTCGTAGGTCACCATGAGATGCACCGGCACGATGAGCACTGCCGCAAGCGCGGCGGGCCATGCGAACTCGGATTCATCAGGCAATTTGGCGGCAGGGATGAGGCCCGCCCGTACCCAGCCCCTGCAAGCAAAAATGGTCGTTATGACCCCAACGCTCAACACCGTGCCAAGTGTCCCAAGCGCTGTCAGCCACGGCATGTTGACGCCGAACGTGTTGGCCATATCCGGATCAAACACAATCTGTCCGAGCGCCAGCGCGCCTGCACCGAGCGCTCCTCCGAGGCCATAGCCCCACAGCAAATTCTTCCAGCTGGACCACGCCATAGAGGCCATTGGCGGGCCGGCAAACAGGCCAAGGATCACGCCAGCGCAAAACCCCGCGACGATGACGCCGACCACTGGTGCAACCACAAGCCCGACAACGGTCAGGCTGATGGCGATGCCGCCCGCAGCCCCCGCATAAAACAGATACCAGCCCGGAAACGGGAAGAGGTTGAATGCGATGAAAAGGCCCAGGGCCAACATGCGCATCAGCGTTGCCTTGGCGCTTGATCCACCCACGACAAGTCGCCGTGCGCCCCAGATATGGAAGATCCCGTAGGTCAGCGGGACCGGCAGCCACCCGAAAAACTCCATGAAGGGATTTTTGTCGCAGACATTCTCGCCAAGCATCGAACACGCCGCTGTCCAGTCGACCTGCAAGCGCTCGATGACGAGGACGGCCCCCACCAGCAGCGCAGCCATGATGGGCAAGACCCACGCATGCCACATATCGCGATGATCCAGAGTTTGATTCATGACTGCCGGATCATGACCGATTTTACGAAAAATAGGCAAGCAGACGTTCCAACCGGACATCTGGCAAAGATGCTGATGACGCATGATTTCGAGGAGTCGGGCTTCCTTGCAAGCCACATCCGCGGGATGAGAGCGCATCTAGGCATCCGGCGTGATGGAGCGGGTGATGGAAAGCGCGAGGTTGTGCGCTGTCATCTAACCCCTTCATGCACCCCCTCATGCACCCCTCAGGAAATCGAAGTCACAGCCCTCGTCAGCCTGGAGGACCGTCTCGTGGAAAAGCCGGGCATAGCCGCGCCGCGCCCAGTCCGGCGTGGTCAGTGGCGGCAGCGCGGCGCGGCGTGCGTCAAGCTCGGCGGTATTAACCAGAAGCTCGATCTGGCGGGCCTCCACGTCCAGCCTGATCATGTCGCCGGAGCGCACCAGCGCCAGCGGGCCTCCATCGGCTGACTCCGGCGTGATGTGCAGCACGATGGTGCCAAAAGCTGTGCCGCTCATGCGCGCGTCCGAGATGCGCACCATGTCCCTGACGCCGCTTGCAAGCAGCTTTTTCGGGATCGGCAGGTAGCCAGCCTCCGGCATGCCCGGCGCGCCCTTGGGGCCGGCGTTCCGGAGCACCAGCACATCGTCGGCTGTGACATCAAGCTCCGGATCATCGACGCGCTGCGTCATGTCCTCGACAGACTCGAAAACGACCGCCCGGCCTGTGTGCTTCAGAAGCGCCGCCGTTGCCGCCGAATGCTTGATGACCGCCCCGCGCGGTGCCAGGTTGCCATGCAGAACCGCCATCGAGCCGACCGGCTTGATCGGATGGGAGGTGGAGCGGATCACGGTCTGCCCCGGCACGATCTCCGCTTTGGCCACCACATCGCGCAGCGTGCCGCCCGCAACAGTCGGCAGATCGAGGTCAAGCAGGCCCTCAAGCTCGCGCATCAGCGCGGGCATGCCGCCTGCATGGTGGAAGTGCTCCATGTAATGCTGGCCGGACGGTTTCAGGTCGATCAGCACAGGCGCGTGCCGGCCAATGCGGTCGAACTCGGCAAGATCGATCCGGTGCGGAGTGCGGTTGGCCATAGCGGTGAGATGGATCAGGCCATTGGTCGAGCCGCCGATCGCCTGCATCACCGTCATCGCATTGCGGAACGCGGCGGGGGTCAGCAGTTCGGACGGACGCGGACTGCCGGATAGCGCCATGGCCACGGCACGGCGTCCGCTGGCCTCGGCGATCATCAACCGCTCGGCATGGGGCGCCGGAACCGTGGCGCTCATCGGCAGCGACAAGCCCAGCACTTCCACAAGACAAGCCATGGTGCTCGCCGTGCCCATGACCATGCAGGTGCCAACCGATGGCGCAAGGCGGCCATTGACCAATTCGATCTCATCGGCGTCGATGTCTCCGGCCCGGTGCGCACCCCACAACCTGCGGCAATCGGTGCAGGCACCAAGCTCCTCGCCCCGGTGATGGCCCACGACCATCGGGCCAGTGGGGATGACAATGGCTGGCAGATCAACGCTGGTTGCGCCCATGATCTGTGCGGGAAGCGTCTTGTCACAGCCGCCAATGACAATCACCGCATCCATCGGCTGGGCGCGGATCATCTCCTCGGTATCCATCGCCATGAGATTTCGCAGGAACATCGAGGTCGGATGTGCGAAACTCTCATGGATCGAGATCGTGGGGAACACCATCGGCATGCCGCCAGCCAGCATCACGCCGCGCTTGGCTGCCTCGATCAGCTGCGGCGCATTGCCATGGCAAGGGTTGTAGTCGCTCGCGGTGTTGGTGATGCCGACAATGGGCCGGTCAAGTGCATCATCCGAATAGCCCGCCGCCTTGATGAACGCCTTCCTGAGAAACAACGAAAAGCCCGGATCCCCGTAGCTTGTGAGACCCTTGCGCAGGCCTTTGGTCATGGTGGTCTCCGATGTCGGTTCAGACGCTCAAGGTGCTGCAACAGCAAAACAGGATTTAGTTTGGCTGCGGGATCCTGGCGCTTTCGACGATGGGCTTCCATGTCTCGAAATCCGCCTTGATCTGTTGTTCGAGAGCCGCACCGACCACGGCAACCGGCGTCACCGTCAGCTTCTGCAGTTTCTCCATGATCTCCGGTTCCTTGGCGATGGCTTCAAGCTCCGCGATCAGCTTGTCGGCAATCGGCTTGGGCAGGCCAGCAGGCGCAATGAAGATCGCGGCCCATGTCACATCGATGCCGGGCACCGTCTCGGCCATGGCGGGGAACTCCGGGGCCAGCGCGTAGCGCGCCGTCGAGGAGACGGCGACGCCCTTGGCATTGCCACCCTTCACCTGCGCCAGCGCACTGGAAATCTGGTCGCAGGACATGTGGATCTGGCCGCCGATCAGATCCTGCATGATCTGGTTCGAGGCGCGGTACGGCACATGCGTCACCTGCACACCGGCTTTCTGGGCCAAAAGCTCCATGCACAGGTGCTGCGAGGTGCCGATGCCCGACGACCCATAGGAGTATTTGTTGGGGTTGGCCTTCAGATGGTCGATGAACTCCTTCGGGCTGCCTGCCGGGATGCTGGGGTGCACGACAAAGAAGTTCGGCTGGGTTGCCACCATGGCAAGCGGCTTGAGGTCCGCGAACGTGTCGTATCCCAGCTTATCCTTGTAGATATGCGGCAGGATATAGAGGTTGCCTGCCGTGATCGTGGCCAGCGTGTAGCCATCGGGCGCGGAGCGCGCCATGGCCTTGATGCCGATGGTGCCACCTGCGCCCGACCGGTTCTCCACCAGGAACTGCTTTCCCAGTCTTGCCGAAAGGCGCTCGGTGAAAATGCGCGCCGTCACATCCGTATTGCCGCCTGCTGCATAGGGCACGATCACGGTGACCGGCTTCTCCGGCCAGCTACCTTGTGCGAAGGCCGGGGTGGCGAAAGCTGCCGCCAGCGCGGCAAGACTCAGGAGACGGGTGATCATGGCGGCGTTCCCTCGTTGTTTTTTGATGATCGCGCCACCCTAGAGCATTGCGCACAAAAGTGGGTACCGGTTTTGTGCAATCGCAATGTTCTGACTTATGATGCTCTATGAGTGGTGGGCCACCTTGTCGGGGGTTGCCTGCCCAGCCAGAGCTTCGAGCAGGCGTTCAGGCGTGATCGGCAGCTTGCGCATGCGCACGCCGACCGCATTGTGGATGGCGTTGGAGATGGCGGCTGCCGTGCCCACAAGGCCGATCTCTCCAAGCCCCTTGACGCCGAGCGGGTTGAGCTTCG
>JANMIB010000166.1:0-4867 GCA_031375605.1 Allobosea sp.
GCGGTGTTGCGGCTGATGGATTTGCCATTGCTTCGCGATACCGACGACGGCTTCTCGCACTATGCCGCAGCTTCGGCTTCGCCCTGGGGCGGCGTTGTGGTGATGGACAGCGGGGTCCGACTTTGCGCTCGATACGACACTGGCCGTACGGGCCACCGTTGGCGAAACTATCCAGCCGCTTCCCGCCGGGCCGACGGAGTATTGGGACAAAGGTTCCGTTCTCGAGGTGAAGCTCTATGCCGGCGAATTGGCGAGTGCCATACCCGACACGATCCTGAGCGGCCGGCACAAACAGCCTGGCGCTCGGCACGCCCGACGGCGATTGGGAGATCGTCCAGTTCGCCGATGCGGTGCTGACCGGGTCGCAGACCTATCGGCTCACGAAGCTGCTGCGCGGACGCCTCGGCACCGAACACGCCATCCGCTCGCCGCTGGCCCTCGGCGCGCCTGTGGTTCTGTTGAACGAAGCTGTCGCCAAGATCGACGGCAAGCCCGCCGAACGCCTCGCGGCCCGCTTCTATCGATGGGGACCGCAGGCGCTCGATATCGCCGATCCCGCCTGGCAGCAGACGACCTTCGCCACGAAGGCCGTCGGCCGCATGCCGTGGTCGCCGGTCCAGATCGCGGGCGCGCGCAACGGCGGCGGCGATCTCACCATCACATGGGTTCGGCGCACCCGCTTCGGCGGTGTCGCCCGCATGTTCGCGGACGAACATCGTCCCTGGCCTGTGTCCACGATCACGCGGCACCGGCGCGATCTCCGGCACGGCCTTCGGCCTGAACAGCCCGGCCTTGCGCTGGCGATCATGATCTCTGGCGATCTTGTCCAGCACACGGACACTCTCGGGATCGAGATCGCCGAAGACGCGGGCCTGCATATTGTAGGCAATGACACGGAGCAGGATGGAACGGTTCAGATGCTCTGGTGCCGGCTTGCGAATCAGTTTTCGCCATCTCACCCTGAGCCCGTAAAGGTCGAGACTGGCGAAAGCAGCGATTTCGGTTGCAAGCGCGTGACGATCGGCAGGGCTGGTGTCCGATGTGGGCGGAAGGGGCACGCTCATGCCTCACATCCGCCAATCTCACCCGCAATCCGGTATCGCGTTGCAGACCCGGCCTGACGAACCATCTCGATCGTTATCCCGGCCTTCCGCAGCCCGGTCAGCGCAGCGCGGGTGGTGTGCGGCAGCCAGCCCGTCATTGTGACGATGTCGGCAACAGATGCGCCGTCCCCCTGCTGCAGTAAGCCGATCACTTGTGCCTTCTTCGATCCGGAGCGACCTGTGCCAGTCGCAGGAAGGTGAGGATCGCTTTGCGGGTTGTGCGGTGGCCTGAGCCGCAATCGCGTCGCAAACAATCGATGTGTTGGTCACCGCTGAATCAGCAGAACCGCCCGAGCCATCATCCGCTTCAATGCCGACAGCTGCCAGTCCCTGTACTGTGATCACCAGCGCGAGACTTTGGCCATCGGCGTTCTCGCGCCAGCCGTTCATGGACGGCAGGACGACCTGTTCCTCGGCGAGACCGAGTGCCATCAACTTGTCGCCGACTGCTTTGGCGACACTGCCTTTGAGCCGTTCGTTGATCGGGATGACACCATCCGGGCGCTGCGATGCCGCTGAGAGCAGAACAAGATGCGTATCAGTGAGTTTGGTCATGATGAGATCCTTCGCGGTTCGTGACGGCTCATGCCGTCACTAGCGCGACCCCGCGGACAATCTGCCGGCAGGGCGGATCTCTGGCGCACCTCGCAGTGCCCTCGACCGGACACAGCAATGCTTGGTGTGCGCCAACAGTCCAGCGCAATGCTGGAACAATCACTGGCAAAAGCAGGGAGGCAGGGAAGGCAGGTTCAGGCAAAAACCCACATGGGCTCGCGAACTCGGTCTCAGGTCGAAACCCAACCTGTCTGCGCATCGGACATCAGGAAAGCGCCGGAAAGTCCGGAAAATCGGCGGCAGAAGTGCGCGGCACAAGCGCGCAAAACGAGCGCCAAAACACAGCGCTATTCTCCGCCACGGAACACCCGTTCTGGCTAACCTGCGGAACGATCGCAGCAATCGCGCCTGTCTGCGCTTAGACAATGTCAGAAGGAGACGGTGGTGGGCCCTGCAGGACTCGAACCTGCAACCAGACCGTTATGAGCGGTCGGCTCTAACCATTGAGCTAAGGGCCCCAGATCACCATGCCTGAGAGTGTTGCGTCCTCACAAAAACCGGTACCCACCCTCGCCTTCGCAAGGGCATGCTTTTGTGCGCAATACTCGGATTGGGGATAGCTGCGACACGCATCAGCGTCAATCCGCATCGCATCCCTAGAGCATGCTGCGAAAAAGTGGCAACGGTTTTTCGCTTAAAGCATGCTCTAAGTTATTGTAATCGATCAAATTATCTGCTTTCAAACGCTTCCGTTTGAAAGCAGATTGATCTGATGGAATTGAACGTGACCGAACGAAAAACCCGGCGGATGTTTCCATCCACCGGGTTTTCTGATGTGTTTCAGGCCGCTCGTCGGAAAGATCAATCCGGAGCAAAGTTGTAATACTTGGCCCAGCCCAGCCAGTCATCGACCACGGTGCCCGTGAGCAGGATGCCGATGCCGCCTGTCAGGGTCGTGAGGACTGCGAACCACCAGGCCCAGCGATGGATGGATTCCATCGAGGCATTGAAGCCCATCGTCCAGCGCCAGAACAGGGCGGCGCGTTCCGAAGCCGTGCCGCGATCCACGATCTGCTCGATCTCGCGCTCACCGCCGTATTGGCTGGTCGCAAGGATGGTGCCAGCATGCATCGCGAACAGCAGGGCCGAGCCATACAGAAAGACAATCGAGAGGCAGTGGAACGGGTTGTAGAACAGGTTGCCGTAGCGCAGTGAGAAGTTGTTGGTCCAGTCGAGGTGCGAGAAGATGCCGAAGGGCACCGCTTCGCTCCAGCTGCCCATCAGAAGCGGGCGGATGAAGCCAAGCACCAGAAACAGCCAGATGGCGGAAGCAAAGGCCCAGGAGACATGGCTGCCCATACCCAGCGCCCGCGCCCTTGTATAGGTCCGCATCCACCAGGCCATGACCGAGACCGTGATGGAGAAACCGGCCAGAAGCCACCAGCCACCCTTGTCGAGCGGGGGGAAGCTCAGGCCATACTCAGCCGCCGGAGGCTCCAGCGAGAGCCAGAACAGCTCGCGCACGAAACGCGTCGGGTTCCAGTCCACCTGCATCCAGAAATTGAGGCAGATGATGTTGAAACCGATGAGGAACGTGGCGATCGAGATCAGGCCCCAGGTGCCCAGATAGACCGGGCCGATCTGGGCGTCGCCGATCTTGCCCATCCAGTAATTGTGCTGGACCTTTTTCGTGCGGCTGTAGACCCCGTCCGTGGTGGCCGGAACCCCGAGATCATCGGGGCCGCGGACCTGAACGCGCGTGAAGATGTTGAGATAAGGAACGGTGTTGAAGAGAACTGACATGGCTGCCTCGTGAACCTGTTAGCGCCAGATAAAAGCGGTGAGACGCGACAGGTCCCACCAGTCAACCCATGGATCAGTCCAGATCGTGCCGCTGATGACGATGCAGACGGCGCTCCAGAAGCCGGCAGAGAGCGCGATGAACAGGCCAACGCGGTGGATGCCGAGCGTGCCGACGGAGTAGCCGATGAAATCGCGGAAGTAGGCGTTCTCGTGCTCGGGTGTCTTGACCGGTTCGCCGGCAGCCGGATTGGCCGATGACAGGACCAGGGAGCCGTGCAGGGCAAGCGCCAGGGTCGTGGTGAAGAAGAACGTGATGGCGATCATGTGGGCGGGGTTGTAGTGGAAGTTCCCGTAGGTATAGCCGACGTTGTTCACCCAGTTGAGGTGCGTGAAGATACCATAGGGGAAGCCGTGGCCCCAGGCGCCCATCAGCACAGGGCGGATGATCACGAGCGTGACATAGGCCAGGATCGCGACCGAAAATGCGACGGGAACATGGTAGCCCATGCCCAGCTTGCGGCAGATCTCGACCTCTCGCAGCGCCCATGAGCAAAAAGCCCCGGTCGCGCAGATGGTGACGATTTGCCAGATACCGCCCTCTTTCAAGGGTGCGAGCCTCAGCCCATAGCTGAGATCAGGCGGATCGATGCTGATTTTCCAGATGTTCCAGGTGTCGCCAAGGGAGGCGCCGTAGAGGATCAGGCCTATCCCGACGATGGAGAAGAACACCGTCGTGACACCGAAAAAGCCGACATAGAATGGACCGACCCAGAAATCGAACAGGTCGCCGCCGATCAGGGTTCCGCCCCTGACTCGATATTTGCGTTCAAAACTGAGCATTGCCATGAAGGCATCCTCCCCCGAAAGGGTTGTGATTGAGAACTCTGCGGCTCACCTGGCCTTGTCTGTCCGGACATCGCTCTGGCCGGAATTGCCCCAAGGTGATCGCGGGGCTTGTGTCAGGATCGCAACGTGTGGATGACCTGGAACAGGCATCCTGGGCATGGCCCTGAGACCCAAGGCGTAACGTTTGAAACATGGCAGGCCTATTCGACAGGCCATTTCCACGCGTTACGCCTCGGAGTTTGTCGTCAAACGGCCTTATGCTCGAAAGCGATATGGCCAACCACGACAGGTGCAGGAACGATCAGTTCAGCAGCCTTGGCGCGGCCCGCACGTGGACCTTCGATCCAGTTGAACCGATCCGTGCTGAGCAGGATGAAGTGGATCAAGATTGCCAGCGAGAACAGGAACACTGCTGTGGCAACGAGAATGCGGCGAGGGTCAAAGAGAAACCAAATGCGATACATCGTGCTCTCCCTCAAACGATCATCGACGTGATGGCTGTGACGCCATCAACAAGCGAAGCGTAACCCCGGACGCCGGGGAACCATGGGCGCCACATC
>JANMIB010000209.1:0-3025 GCA_031375605.1 Allobosea sp.
TCATCCCGGTCGGGAAGCCCGCCCCGCCGCGCCCGCGAAGCCCCGAGCGCTTCATCTCGTCGATGATCCACTCACGGCCCTGATCGAGAATGAACTTCGTGCCATCCCATTGGCCGCGCGCCCGCGCACCCTTCAGGGAGACATCCTGCAGGCCGTAGAGATTGGTGAAAATGCGGTCCTTGTCGCTGAGCATTGTTGCCTCTTCTCACTTCTTGCCGGGCTTGTCGCCGACAGCGCTGTCAGGCCGCCAGCCGGTTGCCAGCTTTTTCGATTGCTCGACCCATTTGTCGCGCGCGGCGCGGCCCTTGAAGCCTTCCATCCTCGTGTCGATCCACGCAAGTTCCTTGTCTGTCCAGGCGGCGATCTGGTCGAAATGCCACACGCCCTGGCGGTTGAGCAGCTTTTCGAGCTTGGGGCCAACGCCCCAGATCAGCTTGAGATCGTCGCCCTTGCCGGCGCGGGGCTTGGTAAAGAGCGTTGGTGCGTCGGTGTCAGCGGGTGCAGCAGCAATAGGAAGCGCCCTCTCCCTCGGTCCCTCGCCCTGGGCGGGAGAGGGAGGCGTGGGCACTGGTGTAGCGGGGACAGGCACGGGAGCAGGCGCAGCGGCGGCGGCGGCCTTCGCAGCTTCAGCGGCTTTTGCAGCTTCGGCTTGCGCCGCGCGATCTGCCGCGATGCGCTTTTGCCAGTCTCCGCGACCGACCGCGCTGCCGTCATAGAGCGCCGTGTCCTTCAGCGTCTCGCCACCACCCAACGGCTCGGAGCATGAGCGGGCGACTTGCGGGCCGGTTTTCACCGTGTTGCCACTGCGCAAATCATCAAGCAGCTTGGCAAAGTTCGCAGGGGTCAAATCTTCGTAGTAGTCGTAGTTGATCTGAACCATCGGCGCATTGCAGCAGGCACCGAGACATTCGACCTCTAACCATGAGAGCTTGCCATCTGCCGTTACGGTCGATTGCAGGCCGATCTTGTCTTCGCAGACTTTGATGATCTCGCGCGCGCCTTTCAGGTGGCACGGCACGGTGCCGCAAACCTGCACGAAGTGCTCGCCAGCGGGGGCCAAGTTGAACATCGTATAGAACGTCGCGATCTCGAAGACACGCATATAGGGCATGCCGAGCTTGCGGCCCACGGCCTCGATAGCCTTCTGCGGCAACCAGCCACCGGCTTGTTCCTGCGCCATCCAGAGCAGCGGAATGACGGCGGACGCCTCGCGGCCCTTGGGATATTTGGCGATCTGCCCATCAGCCCAGTTGTCGTTCGTCTTCGAGAAGGCGAACGCGGCAGGCTGCACGGCATCGGGGGCTAAACGGCGGACGGACATTCGGTTTCCTCAGGCACGCGACAGCGAGTATGCACCCGCTGCCAGCACGAAACACATCACACCGGCGATGGCATGGGGCAAAACTTGCCCGCCAGCCCTGCCGACGTAGTAATAGTCGAGAAAACCCATCAAACCGCCGACTGTCAGCACGATGGCGAGCGCGCGCCATTCGGCAAACGCCGTCAGGCTCAACAGCATGAACGCCATGGCGATGTAGCGCCCGGCGAACACCTGAACCAGCGACGCTTTCGTATGGGCAAGCAGCACCAAGGCAGGCTCGCCACGCTTGAGCATGACCATTCCGCAAAAGCCGAGGAACCCGGCTGCGATGAAGGTGACGGTGCTTAAGATGGCGGCTAGGGTCACCGGTCCACCTCGCCAAACACGATATCGATCGAGCCGAGGATGGCGCTGACGTCGGCCAGCATGTGCTTCCTGCACATGAAATCCATGGCCTGCAGATGCGCAAAGCCGGGCGCCTTGATCTTGCACCGGTATGGCCGGTTGGTGCCGTCCGATACGACATAGACGCCAAACTCGCCTTTGGGAGCTTCCACGCAGGCATAGACCTCGCCTGCGGGCACCTTGTAGCCCTCGGTGTAGAGCTTGAAATGGTGGATCAGCGCTTCCATCGAGCGCTTCATTTCGCCCCGCTTTGGCGGCACCATTTTGCCATCGGTCGACGAGATAGGTCCATCGCCGGACGAGGAGAGCAAGAGGTTGCAGCATTGCTTCATGATGCGGACGGACTGGCGCATTTCCTCCATGCGGATGCAATAGCGGTCATAGCAATCACCGTTCTTGCCGATGGGAATGTCGAATTCCATCTCCTCGTAGCACTCGTAGGGCTGGCTCTTGCGCAGATCCCACGGCGCACCGGAGCCGCGCACCATGACGCCGGAAAAGCCCCATTTCCAGCAGGTTTCGAGATCGACGACGCCGATGTCGACATTGCGCTGCTTGAAGATGCGGTTGTCAGTCAGCAGAGTTTCAAGGTCATCGCAGACCTTCAGGAACGGATCGCACCAGGCGGCGATGTCCTCGACCAGCTTCTTCGGCAAATCCTGATGCACGCCGCCGGGGCGAAAATAGGCCGCATGCATGCGTGCGCCACTGGCCCGCTCGTAAAAGCCCATCAGCTTTTCACGCTCCTCGAAGCCCCAGAGCGGCGGGGTCAGCGCACCGACATCCATGGCCTGCGTGGTGACGTTGAGAATGTGCGACAGGATGCGCCCGATCTCGGAATACAGCACGCGGATCAGTTGCCCGCGGCGCGGCACCGCAATGCCCGCCAGCTTCTCGACGGCGAGCGCAAACGCGTGCTCCTGATTCATCGGCGCGACATAATCGAGCCGGTCGAAATAGGGCACGGCCTGAAGCCAAGTCTTGGCCTCGATCAGCTTTTCGGTGCCGCGATGCAGCAGGCCAATGTGCGGATCAACCCGCTCGACAATCTCGCCATCAAGCTCAAGCACAAGGCGCAAAACGCCGTGCGCCGCTGGGTGCTGCGGGCCGAAATTGATCGAGAAGTTGCGGATGTTGTGTTCACCCATGGCGATCAAACCTTCGCTTTTTCATCGCCCGGCAGCACGTATTCCGTGCCCTCCCATGGCGAGAGGAAATCGAAATTGCGGAACTCTTGCACCAGCTTCACCGGCTCATAGACCACGCGCTTTTCGGCATCGTCATAGCGAACCTCGACAA
>JANMIB010000233.1:0-8150 GCA_031375605.1 Allobosea sp.
GCTGCCTCCCGGTCGATGTTTCGGGGTGTGGCGCAGTCTGGTAGCGCGCGAGTTTTGGGTACTTGAGGTCCTAGGTTCGAATCCTAGTACCCCGACCATCGACCGGTTTCCCTCGTCAGAGCTTTGATTGCATGACCGCACGGATTTACTGCCCTGCCAAGACAGCCATGCAGTCAGGAGCGGCAAAAACGCGCTGGCTGCTTGAGTACGACGCCGAAAGCGCCCGTGAAGTCGAGCCGCTGATGGGCTGGACATCATCCACAGACATGAAAAGCCAACTCAAGCTGTGGTTCGACAGCGCCGACGAGGCTGTTGCTTATGCAACCCGCAATGGCATCCCGTATCGTGTCGAAATGGCTGCCGAGGCAAAGACACGCAAGGGCATGTCCTATTCCGACAACTTCAAGTTTTCACGCGTCGGCCAGTGGACGCACTGATCTGTGGACCATGGAGCCCAAGTCGGGCATGGTCACGTGGTTATGTTCGCATGGTTTCAGACCCCATAGCTCAGCAGGATAGAGCAACAGCCTTCTAAGCTGTGGGTCGCAGGTTCGAATCCTGCTGGGGTCGCCACTGTGCTGATGACAGATGCATCACTGGATTTCATCCTGAGCCTGTCGAAGGATGGGCTCTAGTTCCAGAGCGCAGCAGACGAGCCCCATGCCAGACCAGCCAATCCCCTCCTTCTACAACGATCTTGATGAAACTCGGGCGCAAGCCTGGGCCTTGCTGGCGCGCGGTGTGGCGGACAGGCGCTCGGCTTTTCATGCGCCTGTCGTGGCAACGCTTGGGCTTGATGGCAGGCCGCGCGCCCGCGTCGTGATCATGCGTGCCTGCGATGTGGCTGCAGGTACGCTGCGCTTCAACACAGACCGGCGCACGGAAAAATTCGCGGAGCTTTTGCGTGATCCGCGCGTGTCCCTGACAGGCTATGATGCGGGAGCGAAAATCCAGATTAGGGTGGAAGGCTCTGCCTCGCTGCATGCCGATGATGCGGTGGCGGATGCGGCCTGGGCAGCCTCGCGCCCGTTCAGCCGCATCTGCTATGGCACGATGCCCGCGCCGGGTACCCTGCGCACTGAGGGCGGAGACTTCGCGTTGCCTGCCACCGAGGGCCAAATCGAGGAAGGCCGCGCCAACTTCAGCACGTTGGTGATCCGTGTTCACACGCTGGAATGGCTTTATCTTGCCCATGCCGGGCACAGGCGGGCAAAGTTTGATGTGCAGGCTGGCGGCGAAGGGGTCTGGCTGACGCCGTGATCTGGCGTCATCGTTTCACTGCGACCGCATTATCACTGCGTGACTCACATCGCCGCTTTCATCCGCTTGAAGCCTTCATCCAGATCTTCCTTCAGATCCTCGACATCTTCCAGGCCGACATGGACGCGGATGCAGGGGCCGCCTGGCTCCCATTTCGTCACCGTTCGGTAGGTCGAGCAGTCAAACGGCAGCACGAGGCTTTCATAGCCGCCCCATGACGCGCCCATGCCGAACAGGGCCAGATGATCGACCAGCGCGGCCAGCGCCTTGTGCTGCACCGGATTGAGCACGATCGAGAAGAGGGAGGATGCGCCGGTGAAATCGCGCTTCCAGATCTTGTGGCCGGGGTCGTCCTTGAGGGCAGGGTGCAGCACCTGCTTCACCTCGGGCCGCTTTTGCAGCCACTTGGCAATGTCGAGGCCAGCCTTTTCCTGTTCCTTCAGGCGCAGCGGCATGGTCCTGATGCCGCGCAGCGTCAGGAAGGCGTCTTCTGGCGCGACGATGACGCCAAGTTCCTCCCACGCCTTGCGCAACTGCTTGTAAAGTTCGGGCGTCCGGGCGGAGACCGTGCCGATCAGCACATCCGAATGCCCGGCGTAATACTTGGTGCCGGCCTGGATCGAGAGATCGACACCTGCGGCATGGCTGTCAAACAGCAGAGGCGTTGCCCAGGTGTTGTCCATGATGACAAGCGCGCCGTGCTTGTGGGCGGCTTTCGAAATGGCAGGAATGTCCTGCATCTCGAACGTCTGGGAGCCGGGAGCTTCGGTGAACACCACCCTGGTGTTGGGTTTGAACAGTGTCTCGATGTCCTTGCCGATCAGCGGGTCGAAGTATGTCACCTCGATGCCCATGCGCTTGAGCATGCCCTCGCAGAAATTGCGTGTTGGGCGATAAACACTGTCAGTCACCAGCATGTGATCGCCGGACGACAAGGCAACGAGAAGCGGAAAGGTGCAGGCCAGCAGGCCTGACGGCAGGACCACAACGCCTGCGCCGCCTTCCATGGTGTTGCAGGCCATTTCCAGCGCGTCCAGCGTCGGATTGCCCATTGTGCCGTACATATAACGGGCTTTTCGCTGCTGGAAGGCATCAAGCGACTGATACACCACGGTCGAGCCGCGCACGATCGGCGGATTGACGAAGCCGTAGCTGTCTTCAGGATCACGACCGGCGAGGACAACGCGGGTGCGTTCACGGAAGCGCTTGAGGCCTTCGAGCGGAATTTTCTTCATGTCGGATTTCTTTTTTCTCGGTAACGGGCGGGTGTGCAGTGTGGAGGTGCTTGACGAGAAGGTCAAACTGCCCTGCAATCCATTTCTGACGCTTGCATGACACATCACGAACGTTCATCACATGGCATGCGAACTGCACGCTTGCATCATGAGCTTGACGCGGTGGATTCTGTCTGGCAGGTGCGCACCATACAAAAGTCGAACCCTGTCATGTGCCAAGCGCATGACGGAGGCAGCTCTTGGAACAGCTATCAGTGCCGACGATCCCAGATCGTACGGACAAAACGGGAGAAGGCAATGAAAACACTCATCACAGGATTGGTCGCCGGAGCAGCATTCGCGCTGTCGATCACGGCGGTATCTGCCCAGGCACAGCGCTCGACGCTTGATCAGATCAAGGCGCGCGGCGTGCTGAACTGCGGGGCCAACACCGGCCTTGCCGGTTTTGGCGTTCCGGATGCCCAGGGTAACTGGACCGGGCTCGATGTCGATTATTGCCGCGCCATCGCTGCCGCGATCTTCGATGACCCAAGCAAGGTGAAGTTCATCCCGCTGTCCTCGAAGGACCGGTTCACCGCCCTTCAGTCCGGCGAAGTCGATATGCTCGCCCGCAACTCGACCTGGACATTGTCGCGCGACACTTCGCTCGGTCTCGATTTCCCGGCTGTCAACTACTACGACGGCCAGGGCTTCATGATCCGCAAGAAGCTGAACGTCACATCCGCTCTTAAGCTGGACGGCGCTTCGGTCTGCACCCAGCAGGGCACCACCACCGAACTGAACCTTGCCGACTTCTTCCGCGCCAACAAGCTGAAGTATGATGTGGTGACGTTCGCCACGGCCGATGAAACCATCAAGGCCTATGAAGCTGGTCGCTGCGATGCGTTCACGACCGATGCGTCAGGCCTCTATGCCGAGCGCCTGAAGCTTGCCAACGCTGACGAGCACATTGTTCTGCCAGAGATCATCTCGAAGGAGCCCCTCGGCGCTGTTGTGCGCCATGGCGACAGCCAGTGGGCTGACATCGTGCGCTGGACCCACTACGCCATGCTCAATGCCGAAGAACTCGGCGTGACCAAGGCCAACGTCACCCAGATGATGACCTCGGCCAACCCCGAGATCAAGCGCATGCTTGGTACCGAAGGCAAACTCGGCGAAGCCATGGGCCTGCCGAATGATTGGGCTGCCCGCATTGTCAAGCATGTTGGCAATTATGGCGAGTCGTTTGATCGCAACGTCGGTGCAGGCTCGCGCCTGAAGATCTCGCGCGGCCAGAACGCCCTGTGGACCAATGGCGGTCTTCAGTACGCTCCGCCGATCCGCTGATCAGCTTTTGACAGATTTAAGGCGTCCGGCACAACCGGACGCCTTTTTTTTAAGCATGACCGGGTTGCTAAGCCCGAACCAATAAGACAGCATCACAAAAGTGAATGGTCTGGATCAACCAGACTGAGGGAAGGACGTCGTCATGAAGAGTTTTTTTGCGACCGCGATTGCGGGCGCAGCCGCGCTGTTTGTGGCAAATGCCGCTGAAGCCCAGGCTCCCGCCAATACACTCAACCAGGTCAAGGCTCGCGGCATCCTGCAATGCGGTGTCGGAACTGGGCTGGCCGGATTTGCACTGCCGGATGCGCAGGGCAACTGGACTGGCCTTGATGCCGATTTCTGCCGTGGCCTCGCAGCCGCCATTTTCGATGATCCGAAAAAGGTCAAGTTCATCCCGCTGTCATCCAAGGACAGGTTCACGGCCTTGCAGAGTGGGGAGGTTGATCTTCTCGCCCGCAATTCGACTTGGACCATGTCGCGCGATACCTCGCTTGGCCTCAACTTCGGCCCCGTCAACTATTACGACGGCCAGGGCTTCATGGTCCGCAAGAAGCTGAATGTGTCATCTGCCCTGAAGCTCGAAGGCGCGTCTGTCTGCACCCAGCAGGGCACCACGACCGAACTCAACGTCGCGGACTTCTTCCGCAAAAACAACATGAAGTACGAGGTGGTGACATTCTCGACGAATGACGAGACCGTGAAGGCCTATGAAAGCGGTCGCTGCGATGCGTTCACGACCGATGCGTCTGGCCTCTATGCCGAGCGACTTCGCCTGACCGACATGGATCAGCACATCATCCTGCCGGAGATCATCTCGAAGGAACCCCTCGCACCGGTTGTGCGCCATGGCGATGACCAGTGGTTCGACATCATCAAATGGACGCATTACGCCATGTTGAATGCCGAGGAGTTCGGCATAACCAAGGCGAACGTGATGGCGCAGGTGAACTCGACCAACCCCGAGATCAAGCGTCTGCTTGGCTCTGAGGGCAAGTTCGGTGAGGCCACCGGCCTGACCAATGATTGGGCCGTTCGCATCATCCGCCATGTCGGCAATTATGGCGAGATTTTCGAGACCAATGTCGGCTCAGGGTCACGCCTCAAGATTGCACGGGGCCAGAACAATCTCTGGACCAATGGCGGCCTGCAATACGCACCTCCTGTTCGCTGAGAAACAGCGCCGCGCTGCGGTCTGTTTCGCTGCGCGGCACGATAACTGCTTAAGCTCGACAAAGAGCATCGCTGATCTCGAGGCTTTTCAGGAAGCCGAATGGGTCAACGCAACAAGAACGGGGCGAAACAGGTGTCCACTGCAGAACGCGCGCCGGAACCCGGCAAGGCTTCATTGCTCTATGACCCGAAGATCAGGGGCTATGTCTACCAGCTCGTGATGGTGGGAATTGTCATCTTCCTGATCTACACGGCCTACTCCAATGTCGTTGAAAACCTGCAGAGACAGAAGATTGCCTCTGGCCTCGGCTTCTGGGGCAATACGGCAGGCTTTGACATCAACCAGACGCTGATCCCCTATTCGGCCACATCGAGCTATGGCCAGGCCTTCTGGGTCGGATTGCTCAACACTGTTCTGGTGGCGTCGATCGGTATCGTTCTTGCCACAATCCTTGGCTTTCTGGTGGGTGTTGCCCGGCTCTCGAAGAACTGGATCATCTCCAAGATCGCGATGGTCTATGTCGAGGTGATCCGCAACCTGCCGCTGCTGCTGCAACTGTTCTTCTGGTACAATGCAGTGCTGAAGCCGCTGCCCGGCCCGCGCGACTCGCTCAATCTGGGTGCCGGCGTGCTGCTCAACAACCGTGGCCTGTTCGTGCCGCAACCTGTGTTTGGCGACGGCGCGGGTCTGATCGGCATCGCCTTGCTGCTCGCCATCTTCGGCTCGCTGTTCTTCTATATGTGGTCCAAGAAGCAGCAGGAGACGTCTGGCAAACAGTATCCGAACGGGCTGATCGCGCTTGCCGCGCTGATCCTCCTGCCGACGCTGGCCTACTTTATCTCCGGCAAGCCAGTGACCTTCAATTTTCCCCAATTGAGCGGTTTCAACGTGCGCGGCGGGGTTACGGTGTTTCCGGAATTCTTTGCGCTGCTCATTGGGCTCACCACTTACACTGCGGGCTTCATTGCAGAGGTGGTCCGTGCCGGCATCATGGCTGTTTCCAAGGGCCAGAGCGAGGCAGCCGGTGCACTGGGGCTGCGTCATGGCTCGACGCTTCGGCTCGTGGTCATTCCGCAGGCGATGCGCGTGATCATTCCGCCGCTGACCTCGAACTATCTCAACCTGACCAAGAACTCGTCGCTGGCGGTGGTGATCGGTTATCCGGACCTTGTGCAGGTGTTCACCGGCACCGTGCTGAACCAAACCGGCCAGGCACTCGAAGTGATCGCGATCACCATGGCGGTTTATCTGACCTTCAGCCTGCTGACCTCTGCCTTCATGAATTACTACAACAGCCGCATGGCTCTTGTTGAACGCTGAGAGGGGAAACGCAGATGTCAAACCTCGCTTACGTTCAGCACAATGCGATGCCGGCCCAGCCGGCACCTCCTGGCACCAAAGGTGCCGTTCACTGGGTCAAGGAGAACCTGTTCTCCTCGCCGCTCAACACGATCATGACCTTGATCGGGGTTTACCTCGTCGCCACGACGGTGCCGGAGCTGATCAAGTTCTACGTCATCGATGCGGTCTGGACGGGTGCTGACCGCGATGCCTGCCTGAAGGACAAGGTCGGCCGGGAGATCGGGGCCTGCTGGGCCTTCGTGGGCGACCGCTACAAGTATTTCATCTATGGGTCTTACCCGATCGCGGAGCGCTGGCGGGTCAACCTGGTCTTCGCACTGTTCGCCATCGGCGTTGTCTGGATGCTGTGGCAGCGTCTGCCGTTCAAATCGGTTGGTGCGCTGCTGTTTTTTGCCATCCTGCCGGTCACGGCGTGGATGCTGCTCTATGGCGGCTCCCTGTCATGGACATGGTACATGTTCGCTGCTGCGGCGCTTGCCGTCTGGGCTGCCTATGGCGATTACGCGGCGCTCAAGAAGGGCGATACGGGCATTTTCAGAAGGCCGGAAACCCTGCTGCGCTATGGTGTCATCCTGGCGATGGTGCTCGGCGGGCTGATGATCGGCTCTGCCGGCCTGCCGCGCGTCGACACCGGCCTCTGGGGCGGGGTGCTCGTCACGCTGCTGATCGCGGCTGTGGGCATCGTGTTCTCGCTGCCGCTCGGCATCGCACTGGCGCTTGGCCGCCGATCCAAGTTGCCGATCATCAAGATGTTCTCGGTGATTTTCATCGAGTTCGTGCGCGGCGTGCCGTTGATCACCGTGCTGTTCATGGCCAACACCATGTTGCCACTGTTCGTGCCGCAGGAATGGTCGCCGGACAGGCTCTTGCGCCCGCTGATCGGGGTGGCGCTGTTTGCCGCTGCCTACATGGCGGAGGTTGTTCGCGGCGGCTTGCAGGCCATTCCGAAGGGGCAATATGAAGGCGCCATGTCGCTGGGTCTCGGGTATGGCTCGATGATGCGCCTGATCGTGCTGCCGCAAGCGCTGCGCATTGTTATTCCGGGTATCGTCAACACATTCATCGGTCTGTTCAAGGACACCACACTCGTCACGGTCGTCGGCATCTTCGATTTCATGCGCGCGGTGGAAGCGTCCATGATTGACCCGACCTGGGCCACGCCAACCACGCGCGCAACGGGCTACGCTTTTGCGGCGATCTTCTACTTCATCTGCTGCTGGGGCATGTCGCGCTACTCGATCTCGGTCGAGAGCAAGCTCGCAGCAGGTCAAAAACGATAGAACTTCAGACGCGATCAAACCTCGCAACACCAGATACAACCGTCATTCAGAGGAGTTCTCCCATATGACAACCGCACTTGCGTCCAGGCCAGCAGCCCTCAAGCCGACCTCGCTCAACACCGAAACGGCTGTCGAGATGGTTGGCGTCAACAAGTGGTATGGCGATTTTCATGTGCTGCGCGACATCAACATCAAGGTTGCGCGCGGCGAGCGGCTGGTGATTTGCGGCCCGTCAGGCTCGGGCAAATCGACCATGATCCGCTGCATCAACCGGCTGGAAGAGCACCAGAAGGGCAACATCATTGTCGATGGCACGGAACTTACGAACGATCTGAAGAAGATCGATGAAATCCGCCGCGATGTCGGCATGGTGTTCCAGCACTTCAACCTGTTCCCGCATCTGACCATCCTGGAAAACTGCACGCTGGCGCCGATCTGGGTGCGCAAGACGCCAAAGCGGGAAGCCGAGGAAATTGCACAGCATTACCTCAAGCGGGTCAAAATCCCGGAGCAGGC
>JANMIB010000254.1:0-14878 GCA_031375605.1 Allobosea sp.
CGCGTGGCCGCGTGATCAACGGTTTCTCGGGGAAGGGCGGCAACGAAGGCATCAATATCGCCGTGCCGGAGGGCACGCCTGTGAAGTCTGCCGGGGATGGCGTCGTGGCCTATTCAGGCAACGAACTGAAGGGATACGGCAACCTCGTCCTGATCCGGCACGACAATGGCTATGTCTCGGCCTATGCCCACAACGGCGACATCAACGTCAAGCGCGGCGAGCGGGTCAACCGTGGCCAGGTCATCGCCAAGTCCGGCCAGACCGGCAACGTCGCCTCGCCACAACTGCATTTCGAGATCCGCAAGGGCTCGAACCCGGTTGATCCGATGCCGTATCTCAGCCAATAGGCTTGATGTTTCGATCAGCACTCGCGAGACCTTGTGTTGATCGTGAAGAGAGGCGGGATGGTCCCACGAAAGGCCGTCCCGCCTTTCATCCTTGAAAGTGGTGACGGCCAGAACGCATGTCACTGTCATCACCGGCCTTGTGCCGGTGATCTCGGTTTGTCAGCACATCAGACGCCGAAAAGAGATGACCGCCACATGGGCGGTCATGACACTGCTGGAGACTTGGACAGCAACCGCCTGCTGGCTGCCAACCCTCACCCGAGCCGCTTTTCCATCCGCCCGGCCAGGTCGGTAATGTATTGCCACGCTGTCCGGCCTGATCGCGCGCCGCGCGTGGTCGCCCATTCCAGCGCATCGCGCTGAAGCTCGTCAGGGGCCACATTCAGCCCGAAATGGCTGGCATAGCCCCCGACCATGTCAAGATATTCATCCTGGCTGCATTTGTGGAAGCCGAGCCAGAGGCCGAACCGGTCAGACAGCGACACCTTTTCCTCAACCGCCTCACCCGGATTGATCGAGGTGGACCGCTCGTTCTCCATCATGTCGCGCGGCAGAAGGTGGCGGCGGTTCGAGGTGGCATAGAAAGCGACATTCTCGGGCCGCCCCTCCACGCCGCCGTCAAGCGCAGCTTTCAGCGATTTGTAGGATGTGTCGTTGGCGTCGAAAGACAGGTCATCGCAGAACACGATGAAGCGATGCGGATTGCCGCGCAGCATGGCCATCAGTGCAGGCAGGCTTTCAATGTCCTCGCGGTGGATCTCGATCAGCTTGGTGGGGAGCGAGCCGAGCTTGCGGTCGTTGACATCGGCATGGATCGCCTTGACCAGCGATGACTTGCCCATCCCGCGCGCGCCCCAGAGCAGGACATTGTTGGCCGCAAACCCGCGCGCAAAACGCTCGGTGTTCTCCGCCAGAAGATCGCGCACCCGGTCAACACCCTTCAGAAGGCCAAGCGCGACCCGATTGACCTCAGGCACGGGCTGCAGCCTGATCTCGCGCGCCTGCCAGATGAAGGCGTCTGCCACGGTCACGTCCGGCCTGGGAGGAGGCGGCGGGTTCATCCGCTCCAGCGCCTCGGCGATGCGGGTCAGGAGGACTGTGGCAGGATCAGGCTTGGACATGGCGGTTTTGGTCATGATGGGGCTTTTGCGAGGATGCTGATTTTTCTCTTGAACCGAAAACAGCGTCGGCGCTATCCCTCTCGGTGAATCCTTCCAATTGATTTCGCTGCGCGTTCGGATAAGAGTTCGGCCCGAAATCGGCCCTGCTTCGCGCAGGGCTTCCCCTTTGCTCCGTGTGAGGTGCTTCTCGTGATAAACCCTGCTTTTGCCCAGGTGCCCGGCGTTGGTGGCAGCACCGACATCTTCATGTCACTCGTGCCCTTCGTGCTGATTTTCGTGATCATGTGGTTCCTGATCATCCGCCCGCAGCAGAAGCGGATGAAGGAGCATCGCGAACTCGTGGCAAATGTGCGCCGCGGCGACACCATCGTCACCTCCGGCGGCATGATCGCCAAGGTCACCAAGGTGGTGGACGATGGCGAGGTGGAAGCAGAGATTTCCGATGGCGTGAAGGTCCGCTTTGTCAAGAGCATGATCACCGATGTGCGCGCCAAGGGCGAGCCGGTGAAGGAAGCAGCCAAAAGCTGATCCACGCTGCTTTGCTTGTCCTGGCCTTTTCAGCTCCGGGCTTCCCGCTTTAGTGATCCTCCATCCTTCGACAAGTTCGGGATGAGGGTCTATGTGCTTGACATGAGATTCCGGAACCTTGGCGTGTGCCACGGCCCGAAATCGCCCAACATGAGGCTGACAAGGCCATGATGCGGATTTCGCGGATCAAATCGATCCTGATCATTCTGGCGTGCCTGCTCGGCTGCCTGCTGGCTGTGCCGAGCCTGATGCCGGAAGCGACGCGCAAGGCCGTGTTCAGCGTTCTGCCAAGCTGGTTGCCACAAAAGGCCGTTGCGCTTGGTCTGGATTTGCAGGGCGGGGCGCATGTACTGCTTGAAATCGACAAGCCTGACCTGATCCGCTCGATGACGACGCAGTTGCGCGATGACGTGCGCCGGGTGATGCGCGAGGAGCGCGTATCGCTACAGGGCGGCATCGGCCTGCAGCCGCGCGGCGTCCAGTTCCGGATCCCGCAAGCCGATGACCGCGCGCGTGCCTTGCCCAAGCTGCGTTTGCTGGCCCAGCCGGCTGGGCAACAGCTCTTCGGTCCAACGGGTTCGCAGACCATCGACATCACGGAGACGCCCGAAGGCCTGATCACCATGGCTTACAGCGAGCTGGGTCTCACAGAGCGCATTCGCCGTGTCGGCCAGCAGACCATCGAGGTGATCGAGAAGCGCATCAACATCGATGGCACCAAGGAGCCCTCGATCCAGCGGCAGGGGCTTGACCGCATCCTGGTCCAGGTGCCTGGCCTGACGGACCCGCAGCAACTCAAGGAGCGCCTTGGCCGGACGGCAAAATTGCAGTTTCGGTTTGTGGCCGAGGCTGGCGCTGCCGAGACAGAACAGATGCGCAACCGCGATTCTGGACAGGTGGTCTCGGTCGAGCGGTCCGTGATCGTCGAAGGCGAAGACCTGATCGATGCAACGGCGGCGTTCGATTCGCGCACCGGCCAGCCCATCGTGAACTTCCGCTTCAACATTCGCGGCTCGCAGCGTTTTGGTGATGCGACCACGCGCGGTGTGGGCCGCCAGCTTGCCATCGTGCTCGACACAGAGGTGATTTCCGCACCTGTGGTGCAGACGCCGATCACGGGCGGCTCTGGCCAGATCTCAGGCCAGTTCACGGTCGAGCAGGTCAACAACCTCTCTCTTCTGCTGCGCGCAGGGGCACTGCCTGCAAAGTTGTCGATCATTGAGGAGCGGACAGTCGGTGCCGGTCTTGGTGCGGATTCGATTCAGGCCGGCTTGTACGCGTCTTACCTTGCCATGGCTCTGGTGGCGGTTTTCATGATCATGACTTACGGCTTCTTCGGCGTGGTTGCCGTGGTGGCCGTCACCATCAACGTCTTCATCCTGTTGGGTCTGCTCGCTCTCATCGGTGCGACACTCACATTGCCCGGAATTGCAGGCATCGTGCTCACCGTCGGTATGGCGGTTGACTCGAACGTTCTGATCTACGAACGCGTTCGCGAAGAAGCCCGCATGGGCCGCTCCGCCATCTCGGCGCTGGATGCGGGTTTCCAAAGGGCCTTTGAAACGATCATGGATGCCAACGTGGCTCAGTTCATCTCGGTCGCCGTGCTGTTTTTTCTTGGAAGCGGCCCGGTCCGCGGCTTCGCTGTGACGCTGATGCTTGGCATCTTCACCACCATGTTTACGGCCTTCACCTTGTGCCGCCTGATGATCGCGACCTGGTATCGCTGGCGCAGGCCGTCCAAAGTCGAGATTTGAGGTTCACCCGTGGCTTTCCGTCTTCGCTTCATTCCTGACGACACCAAGTTCCCCTTCATGGGGTTTCGCTCGGTCAGCTTTCCCATGTCGGCCCTGTTGTCGGTGGTGACGATCATCGTCTTCTTCGCCATCGGCATGAATTTCGGTATCGACTTCAAGGGCGGCACCCTCGTCGAGTTGCAGGCCAAAAGCGACAAGGCCAACATCGCCGATGTGCGTGCCAAGGCCAACGCCCTCGGCTTCGGCTCTGTCGAGGTGGCTGAATTCGGCTCGCCGCGTGAACTGCTTCTGCGCCTCGAATTGCAGACCGCGCCGACAACCGCCGAACAGGAAAGGGCGCAGCAGAATGTCATTGTGAAGCTGCGCGATACCTTCGGCGAAGCCTATGAATTTCGCCGGGTCGAAGTGGTTGGCCCGCGCGTCTCGGGCGAGCTTGTGCAGAACGGCACCATCGGTGTCATCGTCGGGATTTTGGGAGTGCTGATCTATCTGTGGTTCCGCTTCGAGTGGCAGTTTGCCATCGCGGCCGTGATTGCAACCTTGCACGACATCGTTCTCACCATCGGGTTTTTCGTGGTGATGCAACTGACCTTCGACATGACCTCGCTTGCCGTGATCCTGACGATCCTTGGGTATTCGCTGAACGATACGGTTGTGGTGTTCGACCGCATCCGCGAAATGCTGCGGAAATACAAGAAATTGAGGCTGACAGAGGTGATTGACATATCGATCAATTCGACCCTGTCGCGCACTGTCATCACGGCAACGACGACCTTTCTGGCGATGCTGGCCATGGCCATCGGCGGCGGCGAAGTGCTGCGCACGTTCTCGCTGGCCATGCTGTTCGGTGTGGTCATCGGCACCTATTCGTCGATCTTCATCGCAGCGCCCATCCTGATCTATCTTGGCCTCAAGACAGGCGGCGGCGATCCGGCCAAGAGCGAAAAAGACGAGGACGCGAAGGCACTCCCCGCGAGAGCGAAGGTCTGAAAAAGTGGCCATGGGCAAAATCCATGATGGTTTTGTTCCAGGCCGTCACCTGATCGACGCTTACGGTGCGGGCGGCTTCCGGTTTGGCGAGATGAGCCACAAGGGCTCGATCCTGATGCTGCCTTCAGGCGTGAAGGCCTGGGCGGTGATCGACAACCAGGCCTGGGCCGGGAACCAGTTTGCAGATGTCTTTGCAGAGGCTGCGGGCATTGAATTGCTGCTCATTGGCACTGGCATCAACCTGCGCCCGCTTCCCGAAGCGTTGCGCTGGCGCTTCCGCGAACTCAAGATCAACCTTGAACCGATGACAACACCGCCTGCCGCGCGCACCTACAACATTCTCGTTGCTGAGGGACGGAAGGTTGCTGCAGCATTGATTGCTGTTGATTGACCAATTGAATTCTTGAGCACCTGATCCATATTTTGATGAAGACCTTGTCTCCCGCAGTTCATGAGCTGAAAGCAAGCGATGTCACTCCAGACACAGAATGTCGGCCCCGCGCAGACCCGTGATCTTGATGGTGCCTATCGCTACTGTGAAGCTTTGGTCCGCGATGTCGACAAGGACCGTTACCTTGCCACGCTGTTTGCACCTGCTGACAAGCGCCCGCATCTTTTCGCACTGTATGCTTTCAGCTTCGAGGTCTCGCGCGTGCGGGAGGTGGTGTCCGATCCGCTTCCCGGCGAGGTTAGGCTGCAATGGTGGCGCGACGCGCTGGCAGGTGAAGCGCGTGGCGATACCTTGTCCAACCCGGTCGCGGCCGCCCTCATCACCACCATCAAGACCTTCCGCTTACCGGTTGATCCGCTGGTTGCGCTGATCGATGCGCGCATTTTCGATCTGTACGATGATCCCATGCCAACCGTGGCAGACCTTGAAGGCTATTGCGGCGAAACATCATCGGTGATCATCAGGCTCGCCAGCCTGATCCTGGCCAACGGTGAGGATCCAGGTGGTGCTGACGCTGCGGGCCATGCCGGCGTGGCCTATGCGGTCACGGGTTTGATGCGCGCGTTTCCATGGCATGCCATGCACGGCCAGGTTTATGTGCCGAAAGAATACCTGCTGCACTACGGCGCCACACGGGATGACATTGCCTCGGGGCGCGGTGGTCCGGGCGTCATGTCTGCCATCAGGGACATGCGCCAATTGGCACGTCACCATCTTGGCAAGACCCGTGACCTTCGCGCCTCGATCTCGCCTGTGATCGCACCCGCTTTCTTGCCCGTATCGCTCGCGGAAACATATCTCAATGCGATGGAGAAACCGGATTATGACCCGTTCACAACCGTGATCCAGGCTCCGCAATGGCACCGTCAGTGGGTCTTGTGGCGTCAGGCCCGCCGCGCCATGCCCTGAGCGGCGCTGGCTCACACGCCTGAACTTTCGTCTTGATTGTGCCCAAATCTCTGGCTTACCTATGGGGAGCGATCTGGGCTTGACCTCACGGGGATCGGCATATCCCGAAGGATCATCAAACCGGGATCGCGGCATGTGGCGGCGGCTGCATGTGCAGCGGGTGTTCAATGGCGAGCGCCTGACCGGAGCATTGCAGACAAAAGCGGATGCCGGTTTTGTACGGAGGCAATGCCTTTGATGATGATCTGGAAGGGGTCATGGAATGACGACTGGTACTGTGAAGTGGTTCAATGCCACCAAAGGGTATGGGTTTATTCTCCCTGATGATGGCGGCAAGGATGTGTTCGTCCATGTGAGTGCGGTGGAGCGCTCGGGCCTCGGCCCGCTCCAGGACGGGCAGAAGATCAGCTTTGAAATCACCACTGACAAGCGCACGGGCAAGGCAGTGGCAGCAGATCTGAAGCTGATGTAGGTTATCTTCTGTTTTCAGATGTGAGAGCTTTGCGCACAAAATTGGGTACCGGTTTTGTGCAAAGGCAATGCTCTGAAGCATGATGATCTGAAATCAGAAGGCTTGTTACGCAGAAGCCACTTCGCCAGCTGGCAAGCGGGCGGACAGGCTTTCCGCGTGTTCAGTGTCCGCCGCAGTGCCATTGCCGGTCCATGCCGCCATGCTGTCCTTGGCTCTGGCCGTCAGGGCGCGCTTGCGGGCAATGGCTTTCTCCGGGCCGCGCATCCGCTTGCCGCTTTCGTTTTTCATCGCAAATCCGATGGGCGGGAACAATCCGAAGTTGATGTTCATCGGTTGGAACGAGCGTGGCCCCTCATCGATGGTCACGATATGCCCGCCGGTGATGTGGTTGATCAGTGCGCCCATCGCGGTCTCGACGGGCGGCATGCGGGCCGTTTCGCCAAGCCATTCGGCCGCCGCCATGCGCCCGGCCATCAGGCCCACGGCAGCACTCTCGACATAGCCTTCGCAGCCAGTGATCTGTCCGGCAAAGCGCAGGCGTGGTTCCGACTTCAGGCGCAGCATGCCGTCCAGCACCTTTGGCGAGTTGAGATAGGTGTTGCGGTGCAGCCCGCCAAGGCGCGCAAACTCTGCATTCTCAAGGGCCGGTATCAGCCTGAGAATGCGCGTCTGTTCTGCATATCGGAGCTTGGTCTGAAAGCCGACCATGTTGAACAGCGTTCCAAGCGCATTGTCCTGACGCAGCTGCACAACCGCGTGTGACTTTACGTCTGGCTGGCGTGGGTTGGTCAGCCCCATGGGTTTCATCGGCCCGTGGCGCAGCGTTTCCCGCCCGCGCTCGGCCATGATCTCGATCGGCAGGCAGCCATCGAAGTAGGGCGTGTCCTCCCACTCCTTGAAGTCTGTTTTGTCGCCGCTGATCAGCGCATCGACAAAAGCCTCGTACTGGTCCTTGTCCATCGGGCAGTTGAGATAATCAGCACCTGTTCCGCCGGGGCCGGCCTTGTCATAGCGCGACTGGAACCAGGCCACGTCCATGTCGACGCTCTCGCGATAGACGATGGGGGCGATGGCATCGAAGAAGGCAAGCTCCTTCTCGCCAGTGAGGCCAGCAATGGCGGCTGCCAGTCCCGGTGAGGTGAGAGGCCCGGTCGCCACGATCACCGATGACCACTCTGGTGGCGGCAATCCCGCCACTTCGCGCCGGTCGATGCTCACCAGCGGGTGCGCCTCCAGTGCAGAGGTCACCGCAGCTGAAAAACCGTCGCGGTCAACGGCCAGCGCGCCGCCTGCAGGCACCTGGTTGGCATCGCCCTTGGCGATGATCAGCGAGCCGAGATGGCGCATTTCCCAATGCAGCTGCCCCACCGCATTGGCAGAGCTGTCATCAGAGCGAAACGAGTTGGAGCAGACAAGTTCGGCCAGACCATCGGTCTTGTGCGCATCGGTGCCGCGCTCGGGTCGCATCTCGTGCAGCACAACAGGAACACCGGCTTCTGCGATCTGCCATGCAGCTTCAGACCCGGCCAGCCCGCCGCCGATGACATGAATGGGTTGCTTGTGACTCATGGGCCGGGAAATAGGCCGGAATGGACGCAGGCGCAACAACTGCGGCCTCAGACGCCCTTGATTGATCTGTCCGTCACATTGAGGCGGCCTTCGATGATCGCGTCGATCACCGGTTTCTGGTCGGGCGCAGTGGCAACCAGCGGGGCAAGCAGGTCAATCTGGTTGGTGGCGATCAGCGACAGGATGTCGGCCATCACGGTGCCATCTGGTCGGCGCGGCAACCTGGCCACGATCTGCACAAGTTCCGGCGGGTCTGCCTTGTCTTGCGCCTTCAGCCGCTGAATGATGTCAGCGCTGCTGACGATGTCGCTTTCGACAAAAGCATAGAGCCCGATGCCCTTGCGGCGATAAGGATAACCGACGATGGCCGCCGCCGTGACGTTCGGCAAGGTCGCTGCGATCTGTTCCAGGCGGGGTGCCTCGCGGTGCAATCTGAGGCCACCGCCTTCGCGATCCCGAACCCCGAGAATGTCGCGCGTAATCAGCTTGTAGACCTTCTTGCCCGTCATCAGCCAGATTCGGGAGGGCAGGCTCTTGGCACGCAACACACGTCTTTCGCCAGCGGTGATGGAATCGGGGCAGAACTTCCGCTTGTGCTTGAGCAGATGGCGCAGATCTTCATGTGCCAGAAGCCGGTAGAACCGCCCCCGTTTCCCGTGCACTGTCGCAAGCTGGAAGTCGGTGACGGCGGCTTGTCCGTCGGGGGTGACGAGCCAGTTCGGCTCCTTGGCCAGATCATTGTGGCAAACGCCCGCGCGCCGCATCTCGCGCAAAAGACGTTTTGCATCGCTGAAAAGCCCGGTTTGCCCATAGGGCTTGGCCATCTGGAAGGGCAGGCCCTCGATAAACCCGCGGATGATGATGCCGTCTGAGGCTGCATGCAGCTTCGGCACGCCGCGGATGCCGGAAGCCCGGCTCAGTGATCGCGTCTCACGGTTGCCGAAATGCCAGGCAAGCGGCCTTGCCCACCAGCGGGCCGTGGTCAGATCACGCCTGATGGCAGGCTCTTCACCGGCTGCGCCATGCCAGATGCCGCGATCAATGGTCGAAAACACATCCGATTTCAGCGTTGCCACGCGCACGAAGGCCGAGGTGTCGCGACTGGGCGGCTGTGCTGAACTCAGGATCGTGAAAGGCGTTGCCATGACGCGTCGATAGAGCATGCCGCAACAAAGTAAAAGCCGGTTTGTGGCTGCGACCGTGCTCTAAGCCACTCTGAACGATGATGTTTATGCCACCAGATCATCCCGCATCGAGATGGAATCCATCTCGATGCGGAAAGGTGATCGATTATAATGAGATAGAGCATTGCATGCACACAAAACCGGTACCCACCCTTGCCTTCGCAAGGGCATGCTTTTGTGTGCAATGCTCTAAAAAGCAAAAACCCGCCAGATGGCGGGTTTCGCAAGACATCAATGGCACAAGGTCTGACCAAGGGCCGACCGTGCCTGTCAAAGTTCAGGCTGCAGAATAATGCCGGGCAATGTTCGCAATGTCATGACGAACGATACCCAGATCATCCAGTTCGCGGTCCGAAAGCTTGGAAAGCTCGCGGACAGTTTCGCGGTAACGCAGGAATGACTGAACTTTGGCGATGAGAGAGGCGATGAACATGATGTGCTCCTTTTGAAGCGATGGGTGAAACAGATGGCGGGCGAGTTCTTATGCACCGCAACAATCCTGATATAGGCCATGCACCAGGATATTTTGAGAGGGAAGATTATATATCTGTTATGCGTTCAACGCATGTATCGTTCATGCTTTGGCAACAAATCCCTGATTCGCGCCTGCCGCGAACCTGACCACGAAAGCGTGATCCGGTTTGTGCCCTGGCAAAGCTCCGGCAATGATCTTGCCTGAAAGCTGCCCTGATTTCGCCGCGACTCAGCCGTTACGTGGCGATATCGGGACAGATGTCACATGGGGGCCACTCACATGCCACAGACACGATCATCATCGGCCGAAACTAGGTTGTCACCCGGCGCTGTTGCGGCTGTGGTTTTGGGCCTCATGGTCGCCATCGGGCTGGTTACGTTGTCCATGTCTGGGGCTTGGGCCGGGACCTGGGCAGGCATGGGCTGGTCTGATGTCAACATGGCTGCCAAGGCAAGTTCGTTGCGCTCTGCGATCTGATGGCGCTGACCCTGTCAGGCCCGTGCCTTGATCACCTCTCAATTGGCCGCAGGTCGCTGAAGCAAGGGCGCTGCAGCGCCTGACCGTTCCAGCAGTGCGCGCGTGTTGACCGCGACCACCGGCTCTGCAAGCGGACCAGACACGTCGAACGGGATGCTGTGCGCACCGGATGTGGATTGAACAGTACCTGAAAGACGATAAATCCGCTCTGCGAGCAGGATGCGGCCATCGAGCGCAAGCCGGAATGCCGCGCCTGCAGCCTGCCCGTCGCTGATCTCCAGAGTGCCTCCGGCAATCGTGCCATTGAGCGTGAGTTGCTCGAAACTTGTCCGCCCGCCACGCCAGTCGCGCGCCACGGCGAGAGGCTGGCGCTCGATCCTGCGCATGGCGTCATTGAGGTTGGTTCCGATAAAGTCACCGTTGCGGGCCGTGAAGGCCATGCGCCCGACGGCATTTGTCACCAACTCACCGACAGTGCGACCCGAGGTTTCAATCTGATGTTGCAAGGTGCCTGTCCCTGTCAGGCTTCGTGTCTCGAACACATCGGCGCTGAAGGCTCCAAGATCAACACGCTCTGCGCTGAGCTGGGAGCGAATATCGATACCCGCTTCACTCTTGCCGAGAGAGAGCCTGCCCTTCAGGGTTCCGCGATAAAGCCCCGCATTCGCCACCATCACATCGAAGCGTTGCTCGGTGGACCTGATCTGCGCGGCAACATCGGTCAGCACTGCGCCTGGCAAACGCACCCGCTGCAGCGACAACCTCAGATCCAGATCATGTGCGAGGAGGTCATCGACATCGAGCAGGGCAGCAGGGCTCTGGTCGGCGGGTAAGAACCGCTGCATCTCGATCCCTGATAAAGGCCTGCCAATGTCGAGGCTCTTGCCTGCAAACGTGCCTGTCAGCACCCAGCGCTGTTCGCGCTTGCGCCAGTCGAAGGCTCCGTCCAGCACATCGGTTCCCAGTGTCACAACGGCGTTGCTGACCTGCGATCCCGATGAAGAGAGCTGGAGCGTGCCGGCGATGGTCGTGTTGCCAAGAGGCAATGTCACGTTCGCACCCGATGCCAGCCATGCGCCCAGCCGCGACATCGAGGGTGCATTGATCAGCACCTGACCTTCCAGCATCTCGCCGGGTGCGCCTGTTGTTTGCAGCGGTTTCCGTCCATTGAATTCCAGACTGACCAGTTCTGAGCGGATGCGCGCCATGGGCAATGTCGCCCGTTCCGCGGAATTGGATGCAATGGCAAATGCCAGATTTTCGCCGCGCCACGTCACCGACCCATTTGCCTGCACTGGCTCACCAGCCGCACGGGCAGCCACATCCACGTTCACGTTGCGAACGGATGAGATGATGTTCGCATCGCGCCGGAAAAACACCGAGCCATCGCCTTGAACAGATATTTTCGGTGATGCCGGCAGGTTGGACACCGCGAGCGAACTGAGAACGACAAGCGGATTGAAATCATCCGCACCAAGCGCGACCTCGAACTGTGGCGAGTGCAGGATCAGGTGATCAAAGGCGATGCGGCCACCCAGCAGGGCAAGCAGATCGATCTGCGCTCTCACGCGAGGCAGCTTGGCCACGAAGGCACCATCAGGAGATCTGACCTGCAGGTCATTGGCGATCAGGCGCGGCATGGGCAAGACAGCGAACGCCCCTGCCGTTCCGCCTGTGACCACCAGTCCAAGTTTTTTGGTCAGCACAGCCAGCATATGGCGCTCGACGGTCTCCTCTGCCAGCCGCCAGGGTTGCAACGCGAGTGCGACGACAGCACCAAGCCCGATCAGTCCTGCAATGCGCCAGTTGCGTTTCATGAGATCGATCAAGGCAGGTTCACACAGGAGTTTGAAAGGACGTTTGCCAAAACAGCATCACAGACACCACCAGCACAAACACCAGCAAGACCGCGTCTTTGGCTTCGGACCGCAATCTGATCTCCAAGCAGGTTTACGCGTGGCAGTTGCGACGTCAGAAACAATGAGGAACGGTTTCAGCCCGGACCATATCAGTCCATCGCGACGCAACCCACTCATTACTTTTAGGTGCAGACACCCGAAAAGTCGAGATCATCCTGTTCGCGTGCCGGACTGTTTGATTGTGTGGGGTGCCCGGCTGCCTCGCCACGTCACAAGCAGGGTTGACATGCACAGTCCGAACGGCTGGATGTGAACATATTGAATGGCAGCGAAGGCCGGAACCTGACGCCAAAAGCACCAGGCATCACACCGGACATTGCAGTGGACGCACAAAGCGGAGATCTCTGACATGAAAAAGGTTTTTCCTGATGCGGCGGCGGCTTTGGCCGGGCTGCTGCGCGATGACATGATGATCATGGCGGGCGGCTTTGGCCTGTGCGGTATTCCGGAAGACCTTATTGCCGCCATCCGCGAGAGCGGCGTGAAAGGCCTGACCATCGTGTCGAACAATGCCGGGGTGGACGGCATCGGTCTTGGCGTGCTGCTGGAAACGCGGCAGGTTGCCAAGATGATCAGCTCCTACGTTGGCGAGAACAAGACCTTCGCCACGCAGTATCTGGCCGGTGAGTTGCAAATCGAGTTCAACCCGCAAGGCACGCTTGCCGAGCGCATCCGGGCGGGCGGGGCCGGGATTCCAGCGTTTTACACCAAGACGGGTGTGGGAACGCTCGTGGCCGAAGGCAAGGAAATCCGCGAGTTCGACGGTGCGAAATACGTCATGGAACGTGGCCTGTTTGCTGATCTGGCGATCATCCATGCCTGGAAAGGCGACACCGAGGGCAATCTCGTTTACCGCAAGACCGCCCGCAATTTCAATCCGATGATGGCATCTGCCGCCAAGGTGACGGTGGCCGAGGTCGAGCATCTTGTGGACGTGGGACAGATTGACCCTGACCACATGCACACGCCCGGCATTTATGTGAAGCGCATGATCAAGCTGGCTGACCCGGTGAAGCGCATCGAACAGCGCACCGTCCGCCTGCGCGACGCAAGCTGACCCCCGAAAACAAGGAGACGACACATGGCCTGGACCCGCGAACAGATGGCAGCCCGTGCAGCGCAGGAGCTTGTCGACGGATTTTATGTGAACCTCGGCATCGGCATCCCGACGCTGGTGTCGAACTATATCCCCGCAGGGATGAATGTGCAATTGCAGAGTGAGAACGGCATGCTCGGCATGGGGCCGTTCCCTTATGACGACGAGGTCGATCCCGACCTGATCAATGCCGGAAAGCAGACCATCACTGAATTGCCGACCACGAGCTATTTCTCGTCGTCCGATTCGTTTGCCATGATCCGCGGCGGCCACATCGATCTGTCGATCCTGGGTGCCATGCAGGTCTCGCAAAATGGCGATCTTGCCAACTGGATGATCCCCGGCAAGATGGTCAAGGGCATGGGCGGCGCGATGGACCTTGTCGCTGGCGTCAAGAAGGTTGTGGTCGTGATGGAGCATGAAGCCCGGAACAAGGATGGTTCGGTCGAATCCAAGCTGCTCAAGGAATGTAACCTGCCGCTGACCGGGGCAGGGGTGGTTGATCTGGTCATCACCGATCTGGCCGTGTTCGCCATCGACCGGAAAAAGGGTGGCATGACGCTGATCGAATTGGCAGATGGCGTGACGCTGGAAGAGGTGAAGGCCAAGACCGAAGCTGCGTTCAGCGTGGCATTGACGGCTGCGAAGGCGGCGTAAGGGCAGCTCTTTTGCACGCACTCGGTGAAATCCGGCAGATCGATTACACGGTGCTATATGCCCGCGATCTGGCGGCCATGCGCCGTTTTTACGAGAGCACCATGGGCTTCTCGTTGGAGCGAACTCTCAGCGAGAGTTGGTTCGAGTATAGGCTTGGGTCGACCATTCTGGCTTTGACGACGCATGGTGGGCGCTTTAACGATCTGCCTCCTCCTCCGGGCGCGCTGTCTGTACAGCTCGCGTTCCGGGTTTCGCCATCTGCGGTTGCGGGTTGTGCAGCTGAATTGGAGGCCAAGGGTGTGCAATTGGTAGCGCCATTGACAGACCACTCATTCGGTCATCGAACCATCTTCTTTCGCGATCCTGACGGAAATGTGCTTGAGATTTATGCGGAGATCTGAACCCATTTAGTCTTTCCGCCGCGTGGCGCGTGTCAGCAGCAGCACCGGCAGCACGCCGATGGCAACGATCGTGAGCGCGGCAGTTGATGATTGCGCCAGGCGCTCATCGGACGCCAGCTGATAGACCCGCACGGCGAGCGTATCGAAGTTGAACGGCCTGACGATCAGCGTAGCGGGCAGCTCTTTCATGACGTCGACAAACACCACGAGGCCCGCCGTCAGCAGCGAGCGGCGCAGCATCGGAACATGGATGCGGTGCGCCACAGCTCCTTGCGTGGAGCCGAGCGTGCGGGCCGCGAAGTCCACATTCATGCCGATGCGCGCATAGCCGGCCTCGATGCCGCCCGTCGCGATGGCAAGAAACCGCACGAGATAGGCAAAGATCAAGGCGACCAACGTTCCGCTGAGAACAAGGCCGGTGGAGATGCCGAATGTGGTCCGCATGAACCCGTCCAGCGCGTTGTCGAAGATCCCCAGCGGAATCAGGACACCAACGGCGACCACAGTGCCGGGATACTCGGCCAG
>JANMIB010000278.1:0-4121 GCA_031375605.1 Allobosea sp.
CGTCTACACCAACCGGACGCCCGCCACCGCGATGCGCGGCTTTGGCATCACGGGGGTCGATTTCTCCATCGAAGTGCACATGGACAAGGTCGCGGAGGCGGTCGGCATCAACCCGGTCGACCTGCGCATCCTCAATTCCTACCGCGATGGCGACATGAAGGCTCACCGGCGGCTGGCCAAGAACTGCGCGTTGATCGAGTGCTGCCAGGTCGTCGCGGAGAAGGCCGGCATCAGTCTCAGCCCCGCCTCGCGGGCCGCAACCTCCCTGCGTGATGGTGGCGGTGAGCGTGCCAACTTGCCAGCCCGCACGGCAACCGACCAACACGGCGCTGTCAGCGGCTACAGGGTCAGCAACTATGGCCGCAAGGGTGCGAAACCGACGCAGGAGTATGCCCTGGCACCACATCCTGTCCCGGCTGCACAGCCTGCCTCTGCGGCCGCATCCAGCCAAGCCCCGCGCCCTGCCAGCCCGGCTTATCAGGCCCAGCCTGCTCCCCTTGCGCCAAGCCCCGTTCCGCCAGCGCCTCCCGCCCCTGCCATGGACAGGCCGCGGCATGGCGCACTGCGTTTTTCATCCCTTTCCGGCTTCAGGAGGCGTTGATGGCCCTTCATCGCGGGCGCGGTTTTGCGTCCATCAATTACCCGATCGGCATGAACCTGGGCGGCGATCCCTCGCAGGCGCTCGTCCACTCCAACCCTGACGGCAAGTTCACCGTGGCGCTGTCCTCGATTGACCTGGGCCAGGGCATGAAGTCCGTCACCCGGCAGATCGCGGCGGAAACCCTCGGCATCCCCGTGGCGGATGTCTATGTCGATACGGCTGACAGCGACACCGGCCCGCACTGCATGGGCTCTTTCGCTTCGCGCGGCACCCACCGGGTCGGCAATGCCGTCATCCAGGCTGCGCAAGAAGCTCGTGCCGTGATGCTGGAAGCCGCAGCTGAGGAACTGGAAGTCGATGCGTCTGATCTGATGACCGACGGGCGCGGCAATATCCATGTGAAAGGCGCGCCATCGCGCACCATCACGACCATGGCCGCCTGCCAGGCCGCGCAGTTCAAGCAGGGAAAGACGGTGTCGGGGCGCGGTATTTTCCTGATCCCGCTGTCCGAGGTCGACCCTGAAACCGGCGAGATGACGCCGGTGTCATGCTTCGCGCATGCGGCGCTGATCGTCGAAGTCGAGGTCGATGACGAAACTGGCGAAGTTGCCGTGCTCGACATGCAGTCGGCCTACGAAGTTGGCCGGGCACTCAACCCCAAACTCGTCGAACAGCAACTGATCGGCGGAGCCTGGATGGGGATGAGCCATGCGCTTTGGGAAACCACCGAGCCCTATTATCCCGACCGCAGTCACGGGCCGGTTGATTTCAACCACTACCTGATGCCCGGTCCGGGTGATCTGGCTCCGCACCACATTTCGGTTCTGGAGCGACCTGCGCCAGATGGGCCATTCGGCGGAAAGGGGCCAGGGGAGATGTGCGCCAACCCGGTTCTGCCGGCTATTGCCAACGCTGTTTATGATGCTGTCGGTGTGCGCATCGATGATTTGCCGATCACACCCGAGAAAATCCTGCGCGGTATCCGTTCCATGGGCGGGGCCAAACCGAAAATGCAACTGGTGAGGTCGCGCTGAGCCATGGCCGTTCGCCGTTCCATCCTCGGCATAGACGGGCCTGCGCCGCTGGCGCGGTCGCTGCGTGATGCGCAGTATATTGCTGATGAAGGACTGGCTACGGCGGCTTATCTGGCGCTGGCGCTTGGCAAGCCCCTGCTGCTGGAGGGTGCTCCTGGCGTCGGCAAGACGGAGGCCGCCAAAGCGCTGGCCTCTGTGCTGGGCCGCGAGCTGGTGCGGCTCCAGTGCTATGAGGGCATCGATGCGTCGGCGGCGATGTATGAATGGAATTTCCCGCGCCAGATGCTGAGCATCAGGCAGGCTGGCGACGCCTATGTGAACCTTTATTCCGATGACTATCTGGTGGCCCGGCCGATGCTGCAGGCACTGCAGAGCCCGCGGGACCGGGTGCTGCTGATCGACGAGATTGATCGCTCGGACCATGAGTTCGAGGCTTTTCTGCTCGAATTCCTATCCGATTTCTCGATCTCGATCCCCGAACGTGGAACGTTGCGCGCTGCCGAGCCGCCTGTCGTGATTCTGACATCGAACCGCACGCGCGAACTGCACGAGGCCTTGCGCCGCCGCTGTGTCTACCACTGGATCGGTTATCCTGACCCCGCGCTGGAAGCACAGATTGTCATGATGCGCGCCAGCATCGTGGCTGAAGACACAGCGCGGAAGGTGGTGGCAGCGGTAGGCAAGCTGCGCGCACAGCCGTTGGCAAAACCGCCAGGCGTGGCCGAAACGGTGGAATGGGCCGAAGCTGCCACCATCCTGAATGATCAGGGTGTGGCTTGGCCCCGGGCCTTTGCACGCGCCATCGGTGTCGTGCTGAAGGACCAGGATGATCTGACATTCATCGCGCCGCGCCTTGATGCGATCCTGATGGGAACTGCCGCATGAGTGCTGCCCCCATCCTGCCGCGCCCGCTCGCCCCTTTCATGGCTTTCGCCCAGGTCTTGCGGGGCGCAGGGTTTGCCGTGGCCCCTGAGCAGGTCCGCAATCTGATCGCGGGCGTTGGTCTGCTCGGCCCTCAAAGCCTTGGCGATATCCGCCGCGCTGCCCATGCCACGCTGGGGCCAGCGCCTGAGCGGCGCGAGGAATTCAATGCGGTGTTCGATGAGGTCTTTGTAGGCCATGTGCTTGTCGCGCCCGCCTTCGGCGAGCCCGAGGACATGCCCTTGGCTTATGACGCAGGTGCGTTCGAACCCATGATTGAAGGCAGTGAGGAAGACCCTTCAGGTGCGGAGGCATCATTGGCGGAACGCTTGTTTGCGCGCGATTTCGAGGATGACGAGAACACGGCCTTGCGCGCATTTGCCCGAGCCATACCGGATCAATTGCCAAAACGGCGGGCACGGAGGCTTACAAGCGGCAAGGGTCGTTTGGCAGACCCGCGCCGTGCCTTCCAGGAGTTGATGCGCAAGAATGGCGAGATGACATCGTTGCCACGTCGTCACAGGCAGCAGAGGCAGCGCCGTGTCCTGTTTCTGGTCGACGTGTCTGGCTCCATGAAAGCGGGCACTGACGGCGCTCTTCGGCTTGCACATGCGCTGGTGCAGGCAGGTGACGAGATCGAGGTGTTCACGCTTGGCACCAGGCTGACCCGCATCACACGCGCCCTCATCCACACCAACCGCGAGCAGTCTCTGGCGCTGGCATCCGGGCTGGTGGCAGACTGGGATGGCGGAACACGGCTGGGCGACGCATTGCAGGTTTTCCTGTCGGTCCCCCGCTTTGCCGGATTCGCACGCGGCGCGCTCGTCATCGTGTTGTCGGATGGTCTGGAGCGCGGCGGCCCTGAAGCGTTGATGTCGGCGATGACAAAGCTCAAGGGCTTGGCCTGGTCGGTGCTTTGGCTGTCGCCTCTTGCAGTGGATATGGCCTACAGGCCCGAGACAGGCGCATTGCGCGCAATCCTGCCCATGATCGACCGTTTCGGCGATGGCTCGGGGGCTGCGGGTATCGTTTCTGAAATCCTGGGTTTTGCAAAGGGTGCACGCCAAGCGGGAGTCCGCGCATGAACATGGTCGATGCGCATTTTCACATCTGGCGGCAGGCTGATCTGCCTTGGCTTGCTGGCCCCATGCAGCCGCGCATCTTCGGACCTTACGAGCCACTTCGCCGTGACTATCCGATGGCCGAGTATCTCGCAGACATCGCAGGCAGCGGCATCGGCAAATCCGTGTATGTGCAGGCCAACTGGCTGCCTGACCGCACGGAGGCCGAGGTTGCCTGGGTCGAGAGCGTCGCCATTGAAACAGGTTGGCCGCATGCAATTGTCGGCTATGCCGACATGACGGTGCCGGATGTGCGGCCCATGTTGGACAGGCTGGCGCGTTATCCTCGCATGCGCGGCATCCGCCAGCAGTTTCACTGGCATGACACCGCGCTGTACCGTTTTGCGAGCGATCCTGACATGTGCAGGCATCCGGTCGTGCAGAAAAATGTCGCGCGGCTTGCAGATTATGGCTGGGCCTTCGATCTTCAGGTCTTTGCATCAC
>JANMIB010000336.1:0-7205 GCA_031375605.1 Allobosea sp.
GGCGACTCCTGCCGGGCAGGATGCTGAACTGTTTGGCTGGCTTGCCGCGCATTATCCGATCTGGGCCAACATCACGCCCGAGATGTTCCATGTCTCTGCCGTGACGGCGATGGCAGAACTTGTGCTGTCTGGCTGCACCACATCATCCGACCACCAGTATCTTTATGTGAACGGCGCGACGCTTGAAGAGGCCATCCACGCCGCGGCCCGTGTCGGCATCCGCTTTCATGCGGCGCGGGGTGCGATGACGGTCGGCGTCAGCAAGGGCGGACTGCCGCCCGATGCCATCATCGAGGATGAGATCGCCGTGCTCAAGGAGATGCAGCGGCTGATCGAGCGCTGGCATGACGCCTCGCGCTTCGCCATGCTCAGGGTTGTGCTGGCACCGTGTTCGCCGTTCACGGTGAGTGACGACCTGATGCGTGAGAGTGCGACGCTGGCACGGCTGCATGGCGTTTCGCTGCACACCCATTTGGCCGAGAACGACAACGACATTGCCTATTCGCTCGAAATCTACGGCAAGACACCGGCTCAATATGTCCTGGATCTCGACTGGGTCGGGCCTGATGTCTGGCATGCGCATTGCGTCAAGCTGGATGACACTGCCATCAGGCTGTTTGGCCGGACCGGCACCGGGGTGGCCCATTGCCCGTGCTCGAACATGAGGCTGGCATCCGGCATCGCGCCCATCCACCAGATGCGGGCGGAAGGCGTGCCCGTTGGGCTCGGCGTCGATGGCTCGGCCTCTGCTGATTCAGGGCACATGCTGGGGGAGGCACGCCAGGCCATGCTGCTGGCGCGCGTCGGTTTCGGCCCGCAAGCGATGACGGCGCGCGAGGCGCTGGAACTGGCCACGAGGGGCGGGGCCAAGGTGCTCAACCGTGATGACATTGGCCAAATCGCGCCGGATTTCGCCGCCGACCTGGTCGCGTTCGATGTGCGCGGGCTGGACTTCGCCGGTGCGCAGGCAGATCCGCTGGCGGCGCTGGTGTTCTGCACGCCGGCCAAGGCCGCGTGGAGCATCATCAACGGGCGTGTCGTGGTGCGCGAGGGCCAACTTGCGACCATCGATGTGCCAAGACAGGTCGAGGTGCACAACGCGGCATCAAGGCTGCTGATGGTCAGGGCGGGGTTGGCTTGAACGAAGCCATGTCACACATCACGATTCTCATTCTTCCACGGGCTCAGCATGAGGATCGTGGGGAGATGAATCGTTGCGTCCCGCTCAATCCCTGACCACCACCTGTGTTCCCTCCGGCACACGCGCGAACAGGTCGATGATGTCGTGGTTGATAAGGCGGATGCAACCGCTCGACACATTCTGGCCGATGCTCCACGGCTCGTTGGTGCCATGGATGCGGTACATCGTGTCGCGTGAGCCGTCGTAGAGGTAGAGCGCGCGGGCACCGAGCGGATTGTCAGGACCACCGGGCATGCCGCCGGCCCAGGGGCCATTCTTTTCGGGGTCGGCGCGAACCATGGTCGCTGTAGGTGTCCAGCCCGGCCATTGAGCCTTGCGGGCGACGCGGGCGCGGCCACGCCATGTCGCGCCCTGCCGCCCGACACCGACACCATAGCGAATGGCGCTGCCGTCTGATTGGATCAGATGGAGGAAGCGGTCGGCCGTGTCGATCACGATCGTACCCGGCGCAAAGCCTGCCGGTGCTTCCACTGTCGTGCGCAGAAACTGCTCGTCGACCTCGCGCAGGTCCGCGCCTTCCAGCGGGAAGCGCTCATCAGGCAGTGAGGCGTAAATCGTGTCAGGGTCGAATTCAGGCAGGCCTGCAAACCGGGTGGGTGCCAGCGGTGACTGCGCCAGTGGGGGCTCTGGAGGCGTGCAGGCGGCCAGAAAAGCTGCGCTGCCCAGCACCAGAAACTGCCGGCGTGGTAGATTTGCCGACTTTCCGCAGGCTGGAATTGTCATATCCGTATCGTGCAGGCTTTTTGTCATGACGCTTTCAACACCGAAGCGGGCAATTTGTTCTGTCGTGTCGCATCATATTCGCGCCAGTCCCGCAACCATCCGGGTGATCACGTCATAAATGAATCCAGCCGTATCCGTGCGATTCGCTCGATCTGGACCAAAGCTGCGCCGAATTCCTGATCAGTGTTGTTATTGAGCCGCGCCTCGAAAGCGGTGAGAATGCTTGCCCTGGTGTTATCCTTCACCGCGATGATGAAGGGAAAGCCGAAGCGGGCCTTGTAGGCCTCGTTCAGCTCTGTGAAGCGGCTTTTTTCGTCCGCTGTCAGGTGATCAAGCCCGGCGGAAGCCTGCTCAGTGGTTGAGTCCGGCGTCAGCATCCTTGCCGCCGCCAGCTTGCCGGCAAGGTCAGGGTGGGCAAGGATCAGCGCTCGTTGCTGCGCAGGCGCGCTGGCGCGCATGGCGCGGCACATGGCGGCATGCAGGCCAGCGGCACTGTCCTGATCGGTTGTCAGCCCGGCAGCCAGTGTGGCCTCACTGACCCAGTGTGAGTTTTCCCAGATGCCGCCGAAACGCTCCATGAACAAGGCAGTGGACATGGCGGATGGTTTGTAGCCGCAGGCTGGGGGATGATGCTTGATCCAGTGCCGCGCGATGTCGAGCCGGGTCGCCACCCAGGCGTGTGTGTGGCTTTGGACATAGTCGAGAAAGCGCGCCAGTGCTGCGGCCCGGCCCGGCCTGCCGACAAGGCGACAATGCAAGCCGATGGACATCATCTTTGGCACCGTCTCGCCTTCGGCATACAGCACATTGAACGTGTCCTTCAGGTAACTGAAGAACTGGTCTCCGCTGTTGAAGCCCTGCGGCGTGGCAAAGCGCATGTCGTTGGCGTCAAGCGTATAAGGCGTGATCAATTGCGGGCCGCGCGGGCCCATGATCCAGTACGGCAACTCGTCCGAATAGCTGTCGGCGGTGTAGAGAAAGCCGCCTTCCTCCATCGCCAGGTTGAGCGTGTTGGCAGAGCAACGGCCCTGGTAGAAGCCAAGCGGGCGGGTGCCTGCCGCGTCGCGGTGGATGCGTACGGCTTCAAGGATATGTTCGCGTTCAGCCTCTGGAGCGAAATCGCGATAGTCGATCCATTTGAGGCCGTGAGTTGCGATCTCCCAGCCAGCCTCATTCATCGAGGCGACCACGTCTGGTGCCTTTTCCATGGCGGTGGCGACGCCAAAGACCGTCACCGGCATCTTGCGCTCGGTGAACATGCGCCACAGCCGCCAGTAACCGGCGCGCGAGCCATACTCGTAAATCGATTCCATGTTCATGTGGCGCTGGCCGGGCCATGCCGCCGCGCCGACGATCTCCGACAGGAAGGCTTCGGAGGCCGCATCGCCATGCAGGATGCAGTTCTCGCCGCCTTCCTCGTAGTTGATCACGAATTGCACCGCGATGCGCGCGCCATTCGGCCAGTTGGCATGTGGCGGGTTGCGGCCATGGCCGATCAGGTCACGCGGGTAGGGGGCGGTGGCTGGGTCGAACATCATGAACCCCTGTAGGTCGAATAGGCCCATGGCGAGCACAGCAGCGGCACGTGATAGTGCCCATCAACCTCAGCGATGGTGAAGCGGATCGGCACGATGTCGAGGAACGGCGGGCTGGCCTGCGCAGTGGCACGCGCTGCGAAATAAGCGCCGATGTAAAAGCTCAGTTCATAGGTGCCGGGCTTGCAGGCGTCGCCGATCAGCATGGGCTCATCCGTGCGGCCATCGGCGTTTGTCAACACGTCCTTGATGCGGATGCGTGCCTCCCCGTCGACGCGGTGAAGCATGATGCGCACACCCTTCGCGGGGCCACCATTGACGGTGTCCAGTACATGCGTAGACAAGCGGCCCATGGCGACAAACTCCGGAGCTGTTTGATCTGATCAGTCCAAATGATATACATGGGAAGAGTATATCCTCAAGGAGGACGTCATGCAGATTTCAAAATGGGGCAACAGTCTTGCGGTTCGTCTGCCCAAGGCGCTGACCGATGAGCTTGGCCTGAAAGCCGGCGATGAGGTCAGCATGGTGGCGCAGCCTGACGGCACGATCGCGCTGGCCAAGGACGAGCGGCGCGCGCGGGCGATTGAGCGGCTGAGCAAGCTGCACTGGGTTTTGCCTGCTGATTACAAGTTTGATCGGGATGAAGCGAATGAGCGCGGTGGTCGGGATGACAATCCTTGAGAGTGTTTTTCGACACCAACATTCTTGTTTATGCTGCAGGCATGGATGCAAAGTCAGTCATTGCACGAGAGCTGTTGCTGCGAGGCGGTATTGTCAGTGTCCAGATTTTGAATGAATTCATCAATGTAGCCCGCAAAAAGATGCTGCACGACTGGCCAATGGTGGAGCGCGCCCTTTCATATTATCGAGATGCACTTGATGAACCGGTGGCGCTGACCGACACAACCCACCGACTGGGCGTGCAGATCGCACGTAAGCACGGCTTCCACATCTACGACAGCATGATCATCGCCAGCGCGTCGCTCGCCGGATGCGGCATTCTCTACACCGAGGATTTGTCGGATGGCGCGCTGATTGCAGGTGTGCAAATCAGGAATCCGTTCAAATCGCCTGCACCTTCTCCCCTGTGAGTTCTATCGATGCTTGATGCCTATCTTCTCGAATGGGGCTCGATGCTGCTGCGTTGGCTGCATGTCATCGCGGGTATCGCCTGGATCGGCTCGTCGTTTTTCTTCATGCACCTTGATGCCTCGCTGAAGCCTGTCCCTGGCGCTGAGCAGGGTGTCGCGGGCTCCTCATGGCAGGTTCATGGCGGCGGCTTTTACGAGATGAAGAAGTTCACCGTGGCTCCGGAGTTCATGCCAGCCGAGCTGACCTGGCACAAATGGCAAGCCTACTGGACATGGTTCTCAGGCTTTTTTCTGCTGGTCTGGATCTACTACGCGCAATCATCGCTGTATCTGATCGATCCTGCGGTGATGGTGCTGCCGGCCTGGCAGGCCAGCGCCATTGGTGTTGGGTCACTGGTGCTGGGCTGGGCGGTGTATGACGCGCTGTGCCGCTCGCCCGTGGCGAAAAACGAAAACCTGCTGGCGCTCTGCGGCTTTGGCTTCGTGGTGGCGATGGCATGGTTCTATGCGCAGGTGTTCTCGGGCCGGGGGGCAATGATCCATATCGGCGCGCTGATGGCAACGATGATGGCCGGCAACGTGCTGATGGTCATCATCCCCAACCAGCGCAAGGTGGTGGCGGACCTGCTCGCGGGCCGAACGCCTGATGCGAAGTACGGCAAGATCGGCAAGCAACGCTCGACCCACAACAACTACATCACCTTGCCGGTGGTGTTCATGATGCTGGCGAACCACTACCCCGTGACCTATGCCAACAATGCCGTGATCCCGGTCATTACGGCACTGGTGATCGTCGCGGGTGCGATCATCCGGCACTTCTACAATGTCCGGCACCTCGACCATGCCAAGTCGCCCTGGTGGGCCTGGGCGGTGGCGGCGCTTGCCATCTGGCTGGCCTTCTGGGTGGCGATGGCGTCCAGCCCCGGCGGACGCGAACGGCTTGGCCTGAAGCAGCTTGACGAGCAGCGCATCCAGCTGGCGGGCCTCAGCCTGCCGCCTGCCCATGTCACCGACATCATCACCGGGCGCTGCGCCATGTGCCACGCGCCGGAGCCGGGCTGGGCCGGCATCCAGATCGCGCCCAAGGGCGTGTTGCTGCACTCAGCCGAGCGCATTGCGCTGCAACGCGACGCCATCCGCATGCAATCGGTGATGACCCACGCCATGCCGCCCAACAATCTCAGCGGGATGACGCTCGCAGAGCGGCGGGCCGTGGCGGAATGGCTGCGGAAATAGCGTCTGTCAGGCAAAGGCCCGCCAGAGTTGCAGCAGCGCAAGGAACGAGACGGTCAGCCCGACTGCGACCAGAAGCACCCGTGCGGGAACCCATCTGGCCGCATAGCCGGCAAGCGGCGCGGCCATCAGCCCGCCTCCCACCAACGCCAGCACATAACCCAGATGGTGCGTGCCAAGCTGTGAAAAGAAAGCGACCGCAATCGCGGAGGTGACGAAGAACTCGGCGGTGTTGACTGTCCCGATGACGCGGCGTGGGGCGTGGCCAGATCCGATGAGCGTGGACGTGACAATCGGACCCCAGCCCCCACCACCCACAGCATCCAGAAATCCGCCGATCAGGCCAAGGGGCGGTGCATAGCCCGGCTGCGCATCTTCCGCAGGCGCCACGCGGAAGGCGCGCATCAGCACGAACAATCCCATGACCAGCAAGTAGGCGGCCACGAAGGGTTGCAGCGCCTTGCCATCGACATGGGAAATGATCAGTGCCCCCAGGATGCCGCCCGCGATGCCGGTCAGGGCCAGCCGCCTGAGCAATTGCCAATCCACATTGCGAAACCAGATATGCGAGCCTGCGGATGCAGCCGTGGTGGCAATCTCGGCTGTGTGGACAATGGCGCTGGCATGGGCCGGGGGAATACCCAACGTCATCAGGGCTGTGGAGGAGATCAGCCCGAAGGCCATCCCGAGTGCTCCGTCAACCAACTGGGCCAAAAATCCGACAAGGACGATCAGCAGGATTTCGGTCGTCATGAAGTACCCCGCCGCGCGCTGTTGCCTTGCATCACAGTGTTGTGCAAACACGGACGCAATGTGGCGATGTTGCAGGATGTGAGAGTTCAGGCAACGCCTCGCCAACTGTGGAGGGAAAGCACCATGGGTCGCGGTTTGTTTCGTGGGTATATCACGGGCCTTTTCATCGCAGGCTGTTGCAGCATGGGTGGCAGTGTGGCGGCATCAAGTCCCGAGCCACGTGCCTGCCCGCCGGAGATCGGGGCGGGCGTGACGTGCCACACCGCCCGCGATGTCCATGGTGCGCATGTGCTCATCGCCAGACCCGCGAACTGGAATGGGTCATTGATCGTGCACATTTACGGTGGGCCACGGATGCGGCCGCCCACGGCTGACATGACCGATGAGGATCTTGTGCGCTTTGTTGAGATGGTGCGCGAAGGTTACGCTTGGGTTGCGACCAGCCGCCGGCGGGGCGGCTTTGGTGTGACGCAAGGTGCCGAGGATGCCGACAATGCCCGCAAGCTCTATATCGCCGCGTTTGGGCAGCCGAAGGTCACGATCGCGCATGGCCAGTCATGGGGCGGCAATGTGGCAGCGGTCCTGATCGAGAAATTCAACGGGGCGGATGCAGCCGGGAAAAGGCCATATGACGGCGCTTTGCTGACGTCCGGTGTGCTCGCGGGC
>JANMIB010000344.1:0-2053 GCA_031375605.1 Allobosea sp.
ACATCCAGTGCAAGCTGCCGGGCCTGTGCAGGTTGCGTGGCTGGCTTGCCTGACAGGGACGCCAGAAACCCCTGCGCATCGCCCACGATCTCGGCGCGCCTTGCATCGGTGAACTTTTGCAGTGTCCGATAAGGCATGGCCATGCGTGGGTTCCGCCCTAGCTTGCTTTGATTCTCGATCAGAAAATTCCAGTACAAATAATTGAACGGACAGGCTTTTGGCCCGGCCTTGATGGCCGGATCATAGCTGCATCCCGTGCAGTAGTCGGACATCCGGTCGATGTAGGCACCAGACGCGGCGTAGGGCTTTGATGCCAGAAGACCATCATCGGCAAACATGACCATGCCATGCACGTTGGGCAGCTCGACCCACTCGTAAGCATCAATATAGACCGCCAGATACCATGCCTCGATCTCGGCAGGCCGCACCCCGACGAGCAACGCGAAGTTGCCCGTCACCATCAGCCGCTGGATGTGGCCGGCATAGGCATTTGCCTGGATGTCGCCAATGGATTGCGACAGGCAATTCAGAGCTGTCTCGCCTGACCAGTAGAACCATGGCAAAGGACGCTTCGCATCCAGCGCATTGGTGTCCACGTAGCCGGGCATCTTGGCCCAGTAGATGCCGCGCACATATTCGCGCCAGCCCAGGATTTGCCGGATGAAGCCTTCCACGGCATTCAGTGGCGCGCGGTCTGCTGACCATTCCGCCTCTGCATGTTCGCAGACTTCGCGCGGTGTCAACAGCCCGGTGTTCAGATAAGGCGAGAGGATGGAGTGAAACAGGAAGGGCTCGCCCGTTTTCATCGCATCCTGATAGTCGCCGAACTGCGGCAGGCAGACTGTGATGAAATGATCCAGTGCCTCAAGCGCATCGGCGCGTGTCACGGCCCAGCCGAAAGAATCCAGATTGCCAAAATGGGAGGCAAACCGCCCCCTGACCAGCGCCATGACCTCTTGCGTGATCGCATCTGGCGCAAAGCGGGCGCGCGTTGGCGGCTTGAGTTTGGCAGGCAGGCTTTTGCGGTTGTCGTGGTCGAAGTTCCACTGCCCGCCGACAGGTTCTTCGCCCTCCATCAGCACGGAATGTTCGCGGCGCATCTCGCGATAGAAGAACTCCATGCGAAAAGATTTGCGGCCCTCGGCCCAAAGCTGGAACCGCGCGCGGCTGGCATAAAAACGGTCATCGTTCCGGATGTCGACCGGCAGGCCGAACCTGTCCTCCCAGCTGCGCATGTCAGCCAGAACGCGCCACTCTCCCGGTTCCGTGACTATGATGTGCGCTGGCTTGTGACGCTCGATGGCGCGGGCAAGCTCACCGGCAAACGAGCCGGTATTGGCCTCGTCATCCAGCTTCACATAATCGACCTTGATGCCTTCCGCACGCAACTCTTCGGCAAAATGGCGCATGGCCGAAAGGATCAAGACGATCTTCTGCTTGTGGTGCGGCACGTAGGTGGTTTCGTCATGCACCTCGACCATCAGCACCACATCGTGTGCCTTGTCGATGCCGCGCAGGCTGGCAAGGGTATGCGTGAGCTGATCGCCGAGAACAAACCGTAAAATGCTCATGATGATGCGCTCATGTTGTCTGCCCTGCTGCCCGGCGCTTGCGCCGTAGGTCGTCCTTGCAGCGATCAGAACAGGTTTTGACCTCGTCCCAGACCTTCTCCCACTTCTTGCGCCATGTGAAAGGGCGGTTGCAAGCCTCGCACATCTTCGTGGCGAGGTCGCCTTTGCGAACCATCTTTGCCAAGCCCGTCAACCCTTGGTGCGCAGCATAGAGCGACCGCCATCGACCCCGATGATCTGGCCAGTAATCCAGCCCGCATCTGCGGACATTAGAAAAGCGCCCATGGCGGCCATGTCATCCGCCTCACCCAGGCGTTGAAGTGCATGCATCTGCGCAATCGCGGTTGCCATCTGCTCGTTGCCGGTCAGTGCCTTAGCAAGCGGGGTGCGGGTGAGGGACGGAGCGATGCAGTTGACCCGGATCTTGGGCGCAAGCTCGGCGCCCAGCGCAACGGTCAGCCCTTCGACCGCGCCTTTTGCCA
>JANMIB010000363.1:0-6282 GCA_031375605.1 Allobosea sp.
GCCTGCGGGAGGCGGGCCGGGCATGGTCATCCGCTGCGATGTGCTGGCCGCCGCCATCGATGCCGCCGTGCCTTCAGGCGACACACGCCCGCGCCTGCTGATGAGCCCGCGCGGCAAGCCGCTCTGCCAGACCCGCGCGCGGGACCTGGCGGGGGGGCCGGGTGCCATCATCATCTGCGGGCGCTTCGAGGGCGTGGACCAGCGCGTGATAGATGGCCGGGCGCTGGAAGAGGTCTCCATCGGCGATTATGTGCTGTCAGGAGGCGAGATCGCGGCGATGGTGCTGCTCGATGCCTGCGTTCGCCTCATCCCCGGCGTGATGGGCAAGAGCCATTCCGGCGACGAGGAAAGCTTCGAGGGCGGCCTGCTCGAATATCCGCACTATACGAGACCAAGGGACTGGGAAGGCCGCGCCATTCCCGATGTGCTCAATGGCGGCAACCATGCCGAGATCGCCAAATGGCGGCGCGCGGAGGCCTTGAAGCTCACCAGAGCACGGCGGCCTGATCTGCTGGACGATTGAGCGTTCTTTATCTCATGGTCTCACATCATCCTCATGCTGAGCTTGTCGAAGCACGATGACGGTTGGGTGCAAGCTGGAACTCGCCCTTCGACGGGCTCAGGGTGAGGACATGTGGTAACTGACATCACGCCGCCAGCAGCCTCACCCCGTCTTCACCTGCCATTGTGACTGGCATCAACAGCCCCGCGTCCACGCCATGCGGGAAAGTCACCTGTGCGAAGCACTCCGTGCGGCCCACATTGCCGCGTTCGGTCAGCACCTGCAGTGTTTGTCCGACCTGATGCGCCAGATGATCCTTCAGCATGGCTTGTCCGGCTGCCCGCAGATGCCGCGCCCGTGCCGTGACCACATGGGCGGGCAGTTGCGGCATGCGGGCGGCCGGTGTGCCCTGGCGGGGAGAGAACGGGAACACATGAAGATGCGTCAGCCCGCATTGCGCCACCAGATCGACGGACCGCTGGAACATGGCGTCGTCTTCGGTCGGAAACCCGGCAATGATGTCTGCGCCAAAGACCAGATCGGGGCGCAAGCCGCGCATCTCGGTGCAGAAGCTGATCGCGTCATCGCGGCTGTGCCGCCGTTTCATGCGCTTGAGGATCAGGTCATCGCCAGCTTGCAGGGACAGGTGCAGATGCGGCATGAGCCGTTTTTCACTGGCAATGGCCTCGCGCAGGGCCTCGTCCACCTCGACGGCATCCAGTGAGGACAGCCGCAGGCGCGGCAATTCCGGAACATGGCGCAGGATGGCCTGCACCAGAAGGCCAAGCGTGGGAGCGCCGGGCAGATCCTTGCCATAGCTGGTCATGTCCACGCCGGTGAGCACGACCTCCTTGGCTCCATGGGCGGCAAGCTGGCGCACTTGCTCCACCACGCTGCCCATGGGTGCCGAGCGTGAATTGCCGCGCCCGAACGGGATGATGCAGAAGGTGCAGCGGTGGTCACAGCCGTTCTGCACCTGCACGAAGGCGCGCGTGTGATTCTCGAAGGCATCAAGCATGTGCACGGCGGTTTCGCGCACGGCCATGATGTCTGCGACAAGGACTTTCTCGGTGGTCTCGATGCCAAAATCCGCGATGCCGAACTTCTTGCCGAAGCTGTTGGACGTTGCCAGCTTTTCCCAGCTTGCGGGCTGCATCTTCTCATGGTTGCCCATGACAAGGGCCACCTCGTCCATCCTGGCGAAACTTTCCGGCTCGATCTGCGCCGCGCATCCGGTCACGACAATCTTCGCCTCCGGGTGTTCCCGGCCCAGCCTTCGGATGGCTTGCCGGGCCTGACGGGTGGCCTCCACTGTCACGGCGCAGGTGTTCACGACAATCAGGCCAGAGTGCCCTGCGGTCTCGGCTTGCCGCTTGATCGCCTCGCTTTCAGAGACGTTCAGGCGGCACCCGAATGTCACAATGCGGACGCCTGCCTCCATCACCCGCTGCGGCCTTCAAAGATCGCAGGCGCAAACCGGCCTTCATGTTCAAGCTCGGTTGGCCCTGTCATCAGCACATGGCCATCACTCTCGCGCCATTCGATGACGAGATCACCGCCCGGCAGCGACACCGTGGCCTTGCGCTGTGCCAGTTCGCGCCTCACAGCGGCCACCAGCGCGGCACAGGCACCCGAACCACATGCCTTCGTCAGCCCTGCACCCCGCTCCCAGACCCGCAGGATGATGTGGTCGGGCTTGACCACTGCAGCAAGCGAGATGTTAGCCCGGTCAGGGAAGATCGGGTGGTGTTCGAGCATCGGCCCGAAGCGCTCGAGATCGAAACGGTAAGGATCATCGACGAAGAACACCGCATGCGGGTTGCCCATCGAGACCACGCCGGGCGTGTGCAGCACGGGATTGTCAATCGGCCCGATCTGCAGCTCGATACCCGATGTGTCGAAGAACGGATCGCGTGTCGGGATGTCCTGCCAGTTGAGCTTGGGCGGCCCCATGTCGACCGTGAACACATCATCTCCAAGCCGCGTGATGGGCAGAAGGCCAGCTTTGGTCTCGATCACCAGCGGCCTTGTTCCACCCTTGCCCATGTCAGGATCAGACATCATGGCCCAGGCAACGCAGCGCGTGCCATTGCCACATGCACCAGCCTCTGAACCGTCGGTGTTGCAGATGCGGACATAGGCGTCGGTGCCTGCGCTCACAGGATCATGCAGCACCATCAGTTGATCGAAGTACGAGCCATCCGCATTGGCGATCGCCTGCGCATCGGAGGAGCGCACCCGTGCCTGCGAATGGCGCAAATCCAAAACGACGATCTCGTTGCCAAGGCCGTTCATCTTCAGGAAACGCCGGTTGGCAAGCGGATGCTGGCTTTGATCGATCATGTGGCCTCGTCATTCGCTCGTCACAACCTGGAGCATTGCTTCTGCACAAAACCGACATCCACTTTTGTGCGCAGCGCTTCAGCGAGTTTGCTCTATAGGCGAATGTGCGCAGGAAGACAAAAACGTGATCAGGCACGGGTTGTCTCGCAACCACCGCATTCACCACCTATGCTTGAATCCAAGGCGCGAATCAAAACCGATGGATCAGAAACTGTGCATGCAATGACGAAAGCCGATACCTTGCCGCGCAAGAGCTTTGCACTGCTGCGCTGTTTTGCTGCCCTGACAGCCATGGGTGCCATGAACATGGCCGCGCTCGCGCAGGTCAACACTGTTCCGGCACCTTCGCCTGTTGAAAGCGCGCCGCTTGCTCCCCCGCCCGGTGTGGCCGCTCCTGCTCTTCCTCCTGCCGTGTCTGCGCCCGAGCCACCCGCTTCGCCACCTGCCTTGCCGCCTGTCCTGTCACCCGGCCAGCCATCGCTGGCACCGGTGATCACGCCGCCACCCGTCGTCACGCCGCCCGTTGTTTCTTCGCCCGGTGCCGATCCCAATGCCACACTCATCGGCAGGCCTGGCGACACGATGGGTGTCGATCCGGTTGTTCTCGTGCCAAAGCCTGCGCTGGTGATCACGGGCCAGACCACGTGGGACAAGGGGTTCGAGACGCTGGCCGGTGTCTTCAGGAAACTCGAAGGCGAGGCTGGCCGGATGGGGCTGAAGGTCGCGGGTCGTCCGCTGACCTATTTTGCCGAAACCGACGATATCGGCTTTCGCTTCGAGGCCATGCTTCCGGTGGATCGTGCGCCCGACAGTGGCGCGCAACCGGGTGAGGCGAGGGCTGGCAACACGCCGGCCGGGAATGCCCTGCGTTTCACCCACAAGTCACCATATGACGATATTGATACGACCTATGAGGGGATCACGGCCTATCTCGACGCCAAGGGCGTGACCGTGCGCGATCAGTTCATCGAGGAATATGTCGGTGATCTGCGCGACCCTTCCGATCCGGGTTTCGAGATCAACATCTACGTGCAGCCGCGCTGATAGGCGCAAGCACTTCAGGCTTGGGCAGGCTCTGCTGCCAGCCGTGTGAAGACGGAAACCACGTCGTCGCGGCTGGCGTGCTCGACAGCGCCACGATCAACCTCCTGAGCCGTCCACATCCAGCTCTTCGCAGGATCGTCACGCATGGCCCATTGCGGGAACAGCCTTGCGGTGATCGGCTCCTTCACGAGCTGGCTGATTTCCAGATGACGCCCATCCCGCGCGATGCGCGCATACGCAGCCTCGACCATCTCCGCTGGCCCCTCCAGCATCTGCAGATAGAGATCCTCACGGCAGATCAGCGCGCCGGTGATGTCATCACGCGCATTGCAGTGCCGCGCCATGGTCAGGATGCTGTTCAGGACCGCAGCATCGAAGCCAAAAGGCCGTGACGCATAAATCAGCTGGATCATGGCCATTGCAGATGTGCTCCTTGGGATTTGAAGCAAGGTCTACGGTCTTGGAACCGGTGTGTCGATTGGGGCAAAAACGTAGGCGTCAGATCTTGAACAGTTGCGCTGCATTCGGCCCCATGATCTGGCGGCGCTCATCTGCTGATGTCACCATCTGCTCAAAAAAGGCCTTCTGGCCGGCGAAGTTCGTCGTTTTTTCAAAGGTGGTGTGCGGCCAGTCGCTGCCGAACAGCAGCCGGTCAACTCCGAGAGCATCGCGCAGCATCGGGTAGCCCTTGAGCGCAGTCGCCTCACCCGCGCCGTCCTTGCCATTGCGATAGGCTGCGGAAACCTTGACCCAGAGACGCCTTGTGGCGCCTTGCGTCAGGAGGAACCTGAACCCCGGATCATCAACGCCGAGCGTGCCATCAGGCCGGCCGAAATGATCGACCACAACCGTGACACCTGCAGCCAGCAACGGCGTCACGATCGCGGCCAGGTCTTTTGCCTCGCGGTGGATCTTGACCTGCCAGCCAAGTGCTGCCACGGCCTTCAGGTGATCAGGCCAGGGCGCAGCCGTGAAATCGGGGATGGGCCGCCCGACAAGGTTGAGACGCACACCGACGATGCCAGCAGCATCGAGCGCCTGCATGTCGGCAGGGTTCATGGTCGGGTCGACCACGACGATGCCTTTGAGGCGGCCATTCGAAGCCTTGATGGCGTCCAGGATATAGCTGTTGTCCGTGCCCAGAAAGCTGATCTGCACCAGCACGCCGTGGCTCATGCCGTTGGCATCAAGCTGCGCGATGTAGTCCGCAGGCGTCGCATCATAGTCGGATGTGTAACGAGCGCCCGGTGCCAGCGGCAGTCCGCGCCGGAAGATGTGGGCATGGGTATCGACCGAGATCGCCTGTGTCTGCGCTGCGGCTTGCCGTGGCCATGCGCCCAAGGCAGCAAGTGCAGAAGCACCGACCAGCAGGTCACGGCGCGATGGTGTGGTCAACAAGGACATGGTGGTTCCCCAGTCAGACAATCTGTTCTGTTCACAGCCTAGAGGCTGGCATCGCGGCTGCCAACTCAAACGCTGACAGATGCTGGTTTCAACTGTTCATGGACATGATGCCATGATTCATGACTGGCATGGTTTCCCGCTCAAAGGGCGTCAATCATGTTCCGGCATCTTGTCTGGAATTTCGTCACGGCTGATCCAGGAAACCCGCGCTGTTCACAGTTGCCATTCAGTGTTACCTTACTGTCATGGTGCGGCGAGGAGGGTTCCATGGCGAACAATCTCTGGAATGACCTGCGTGTTACTGGCGCCATCGCAATCGGTGCTTTGTGCATGGTCTCTGGTGCGGTTGCCCAAACGGGAACACCGGGCACCAGCGTGCGTCAGACCGCAAGCATCACGCTGGCGCAACGCGTGACGCCCGACCCCAATTGCAGCTGCCGGGGGAATGGCACGTTTTACAACGAGGGTGAACGCACCTGCCTGCGGACCGCAACAGGCCGCCGAATGGCGCTGTGCAACAAGGTGCTGAACGTCCTCAACTGGGACATCAGTGAAAATCCCTGTCCCGACACCTGAACACAGCACTCAAGCCCCGGTTCAATCGGTCTTGTGCCCGGCATCCGGCCCGATATGAGCCTCTCCGCGTGCTTTTGCCAGCTGCATCTGCCGGTGACGCTCGCGGGCAGAGGCGCGTTGTCCGGGTGACATTTCATCTGCGCACTGGTGGCAGGAAATGCCATCCTCGTATTCGGGCCGGGCGCGATCCGCTTCGGTCAGCGGGCGGCGGCAAGCGTGGCAAACCACGTAGCGCTGGTCTGGCGCAAGGCCATGGCCGACGGCCACGCGCTCATCGAACACGAAACATGCGCCATCCCAGCGGCTTTCAGCTTCGGGCACGACTTCGAGATATTTCAGGATGCCGCCCTTGAGCTGATAGACCTCCTTGAAGCCTTCCTGCAGCAACAAGGCGCTGGCCTTTTCGCAGCGTA
>JANMIB010000369.1:0-4275 GCA_031375605.1 Allobosea sp.
GCCTACCGCGTGCATGAGCGCGTCGCGTCGGCCTATGTCGCGGGGCGGATGCTGATTGCGGGCGATGCGGCCCATGTCAACAATCCGCTCGGCGGCATGGGTCTGAACGGGGGCATCCACGATGCCTTCAACCTTGCGGCAAAGCTGACCGCCGTGATGCGGGGAGCCGATCTCGACACGCTCAGTGCCTATGAGCGCCAGCGCCGGAAAGTTGCGCTCGATGTGGTGCAGCAGACCACGCTGCGGAACCGCGCCATGCTCAACACGCGCGAGCCTGCCGCGCGTGCGGCCTACTATGCCGATCTGCGCAGGACAGTCGATGATCCGGATGCCCACAAGACCTATCTGATGCGCACCTCGATGATCCAGTCGCTGCGAGATGTGGCGGCGATGGCCTGATGATTTCTGGAGGAATGTCAGAACTCCGCCAGCAGCCGCCCGAAGCCGGGCATGCGATCCGGAATGCCATTAGCCCGGAGCGCGTGCCAGTAGGTCGCCGTGTTGATGGCAATCACGGGCTTCCCGAGCCACAGTTCGGCAGCGGCGGCCAGCCTCACCATCGACAGGTTGGTGCCGACCTGCACGATGGCGTCCACATCGTCGCCATCGAGCTTGCGCAAGACCATGCGCAGCGCGGCGTCATCAACCTCGGCAATGGCGGTCCATGACCGGCACTGCAAGGCGATGTCGCGTACGACCTCAAAACCCATGTCGCCAAAATATCGGGCCACTTCGGTGTTCATCACGGGCCAGTAGGGTGACAGGACGGCAATGCGCCGAACCCCGCCATAGGTGCGCATGGCGTGGGTGCAGGCATGGCTGCCGACGCTGACCTTGACGCCAGCCTCGGCTTCGACCTTTTCCACAAACGCATTGGCGCCCTTTTCGCCGTCAAAGAACGTCACCGCCGACATGCCCATCACCAGATAGTCAGGCGCACAGGTCATCACGCTGCGCACGGCATCCAGCACATTGTCCGCAATGGTGTTGGCCCCGGCGCGGAAGCTCTCGTTGCTGACCGCCGTGGCATTGGGCGTGAAGATGCGGCTGTAATGGTTGGTCACGCCATGGGGGCGCATGTCGTCGAAATCAGGCTGGACAATCGTGTTGGTCGATGGCCCCAGAACACCGAACTTGCGTCGCCAGCCGAGCGCGTCAGTCATGTTTTAGAATCCTGCATCTTTCAAACCTTTCCCGATGCTGTGTTCAAGCGATGTGATCAGGCCTTGCGGAGTGCCGCCATCACATCCGTGCTCGTCATCAGGTCAGCGTATTTCTGGCCCATGTCGAACAGGTTGGCCTCATGCGGAGCCATGGCGCGGTCCCCGACACAATCAACCAGCACAATCGTGCGCATGTTGTGGGCCACGGCATCGACAACGGTGGCACGCACGCAGCCCGACGTTGTGCAGCCGGCGACCAGCAGCGTGTCCACCCGCTTCCAAGCCAGCCATGACGAGAATTCCGTGCCGAAGAACGCTGAAGCCTGGCGCTTCCTGATCACGACCTCGCCAGCGACGGGCTTCACCTGATCGACGATCTGGCTGAGGGGGCTCGTCTCGGTGAGTTTGAGCAGGCCCGGTGCCTTGCGTGTGAAGGCACCGGCATCAGAGCCATCATCGGCATAAACGACCCGTGTGTGGGCCACCGGCATGCCATGGGCGCGGGCAAAGGCCAGCAGCCCGACCGAATTGTCGATGGCCGCCTGGATGTTGCCGCCTCCGAAATGGGCCGGATCCGTGAAACTGAGCACGAAATCCACCAGAACCAGGGCTGGCCGCTCGCCAATCCCGACGCTCTGGGCGAAACCCTGCCGCTTGTAGATCTCAAGCTCACTCATGTGTGGTTCCCGCATCACCGTTCAACACGTCCGGCGATGGTATCTGCGCGGCGCGTCAGCGAAGTTGGCACAGATCATTCGTCCGGACAATTGGATCATGTCAGCCGCATCCTGCGCCCCTCCTGCCGGTGCATGAACAAAAGCCACGCTCCTGCCAGCAGCGCCGCCACCTCGACCCCCATCGCGAACGGGCCTGAACTGCTGCCGGGGACCAGGATCACCAAGCCGGTGATGAGCCAGACCATGCGCGCGCCAACTGCAAGGGCCGTGAGCCCATGGCCGACAAGGGCACCCGTGACCAAGGGAATGGCCACGACCGCACCGATGATGAACAGGATGATCTCGGCCCAGGTGCCCAGCATCAGCACCGCTGGCTGATAAATGAACAGGAACGGCACGAGAAACGCGATCCAGCCGATCTTGACACTGTGCCAAGCCACCGTCACCGGGGACGCCTGCGCGATGGACGCGGCGGCGAAAGCTGCAAGCGCGACCGGTGGCGTGATCATGGACAAAAGCCCGTAGTAGAACACGAACATATGCGCACTGATCGGTGGCACACCCAGCTTGACCAGGCTTGGCGCGGCCAGCGTGGCCAGCAGCATGTAGACCGCCGTTGTCGGCATGCCCATGCCAAGGATCAGCGAGACCAGCGCCGTGACGACCAGCAGCAGGAAAAGGCTCGATTTGCCGACCTCCAGCAAGACCAGCGAGAGGGCAAAACCAAGCCCGGTGGTGGACAGGATGCCGATGATCATGCCGGCCAGCCCGCACACCAGCAGCACGTCGGCGGACGCGATCCCGGTCTCGGAGACCTCCTTGACCAGAGAGCGGAGGGTGAAGCCGCGACCACGCAACATCACGAGCGCAATGAGTGCCAGCACGGCCGAACTGATCACGGCTGCAAGCTCGGGCTGCAGATTGCCCCAGAAAATGCCCCCCAGCACAACCGCAAAAGCGATAGCGAGCAGGACACTCTCGGGCACGAGGCTCGCCAAAGGTCTTGCGGCACCATCCGCGAAAGCCGGAAGACCCATGCGGCGTGCCGTGAAATCGAGCTGGCACAGAATCGCGCCGTAGAACAGCAAGGCTGGCAGAAGCGCTGCCAGCATGATCGTCGCGTAGGGCACCTTGAGGTACTCGGCCATGATGAAGGCCGCCGCGCCCATGACCGGCGGCATGATCTGCCCGCCGGTGGAGGAGACGGCTTCAGCGGCGGCGGCATCTTCCTTCGAGTAGCCGTTGCGCTGCATCATGCCGATGGTCACGGCCCCGTTGGCCATCACGTTGGCCACCGCGGAGCCTGACACGGTGCCGAACAGCATCGAGGAAATGATGGTGATGCGCCCCGAAGCACCCGGAGCGTTGCCTGCAAGCCTGACCCCGAGCGCATCGAACACAGATGCTGCACCGACCGCGACCAGAAGCCGCCCGAACAGGATGAACGGCACGATCACGAAACAGGCGACTGTCAATGTCTGGCCCAGCAGGGCGGTCGAGTCAGCGCCCAGAAAACCCAGAAGCTGCACCGGTGTCAGCGATTTTCCGGCAATTGCCGAGGGCAGAAGATGCCCTGCGAGCGCATAGGCGCAGAGCAGGCCGAACACGATGGTCAACACCCAGCCCACGACACGGCGCATGCCCTCGACCAAGAGGATGATCGCGACAAGTCCGAACAATGCGGCTTCAAAGGGCCTGAAGAACGCTCCTTCCGACAGGACCGGAAACCTCACAGCCAGCGCTGCGCCGAAAACGAGCGAAACCACGGCCAGCATGAGGCTGACCTGTCGTGCGACACTGCCCTCTCCCACCTTGATGCGCAGGAACACGACGGCCAGCCCGCAGGCCAGCACCAGTGCAGCGACCTGCTCATCCAGGATGAACAGACCAAGCCGGGCAGGCAGGCCAAAGACGGCAACCAGCGGAAAAAGCGCGACGCCCAGACCCAGCAACCGCGCCATCATGGGCACGGCGCCGGAGGCCGCTTGCCCGTTCATGGCTGGAAACCGACATTGGCCTCCCGGAAGAAGCGCTGTGCGCCGGGATGATACGGAACGCCTATATGCGTGCCCATCGCCTTGGGATCATACTCCTCCCAGAGCGGGCTTGTGGCCTTGAGATCGGCGGCGCGGTCGAACATCGCCTTTGTCACGCGATAGACCGTGTCGTCGTTCATCGCCGCATGGGTGAACAGCGTGTAGGCATAGGAGAAAATGCGCGTGCCCTCCTCAATGCCCAGATTGGTTGGCGTCACCGGCATGACCTTGAGGCTTGCGCCAGGCAGCCATTTTGCGACAACGGCCAGATCACGCTCGGCAAAACCGAGAAACCGCACGCCGCCGCTGATGCTCTGCTGGAAATCGATCACGTTCTGAGCGCCGACGGCCGCAATCGAGACGTCGATCTGTCCTGACTTGAACGCATCGAACATGCGC
>JANMIB010000492.1:0-2473 GCA_031375605.1 Allobosea sp.
GGTTGGTCGCCATGGTGCGGGCCGCGTCATTCTGCGTTCAGCTCCAGCCGGTACGGGCATTATTGCTGGCGGTCCGATGCGTGCCGTTTTTGAAACCGTCGGCATTCAGGATGTTGTGTCGAAGTCTCTTGGCTCATCGAACCCCTACAACCTCGTGCGTGCCACTTTTTCGGCTCTCAAGAACGAGGACAGCCCGCGCGGTGTGGCCGCTCGCCGCAATCTCAAGGTCTCCCAGCTCCAGACACGTCGCCGTGACTCGGATGCTGCCGCGACCGAGAGCGAAGCGTGAGGAGTGTGACCTATGGCTGACAAGACCATTATTGTAGAGCAGATCGGCTCGCCGATCCGCCGGGTGCACCAGCAGCGCGAGACGCTGGTGGGCCTTGGGCTTAATAAGATCCGTCGTCGCTCCACGCTTGAAGACACGCCCGCCATTCGCGGCATGATCGAACGTGTGAAGCACCTCGTCCGCATCGTCGACGACAATTCCCTGGCGAAGTGAGGGGCACACATCATGAAACTCACAGATCTTCGTGACAATCCCGGCGCTACCAAGGATCGCATGCGTGTGGGCCGCGGTATCGGCTCGGGCAAGGGCAAGACTGCCGGTCGCGGCGTCAAGGGCCAAAAGGCGCGCACAGGCGTGTCGATCAAGGGTTTCGAGGGTGGCCAGATGCCACTTCATCGCCGCCTGCCCAAGCGCGGTTTTTCCAATGTCGTGTTTGCTCGCGATCTCAACGAGGTGAACATCGGGCGTGTGCAGCAGGCGGTTGACGCCGGCAAGCTCGCTGCCGATGCCACCGTGACCATCGCTGCCCTGGTTGCTGCGGGCGTCTGCTCGAAGCCACGCGACGGCGTCAAGATCCTCGGCATTGGTGATCTCACCGCCAAGCTGTCATTCGAGGTTTACGGCGCGTCGAAATCGGCAGTCGAGGCGATTGAAAAAGTAGGCGGAGCCGTGAAAATCCTGTCTGCCGCTTCACAGGCGTGATCCAAACGCCTACATGAGATGACGGGACGGCGGCTGCGGGTTTCAACAGACCCATCTGGCCGCCGTTTCCTTGTTGACCTGACCAGATTCTGAGGTGACTCGCATGGCATCAGCTGCAGAACAGCTTGCGTCGAACCTGAACTTCGGCGCGCTTGCCAAGGCGAGCGAACTCAAGAAGCGCATCTGGTTTACCCTTGCCGCGCTTGTCGTCTATCGGCTTGGAACCTACATTCCTCTGCCCGGCATCAACCCCGATGCAGTGGCTGACCTGTTCAAGCAGGCACAGTCAGGCATCCTGGGCTTGTTCAACATGTTTTCGGGCGGCGCTGTCGGTCGTCTTGCGATTTTCGCCTTGAACATCATGCCGTATATCTCGGCCTCGATCATCATCCAGCTGCTGACGTCTGTTCTGCCCTCGCTTGAGGCGCTCAAGAAAGAAGGCGAGTCAGGCCGCAAGGTCCTGAACCAGTACACGAGGTATCTGACACTCATATTGGCCCTGTTCCAGGCTTGGGGCATCGCGGTCGGCCTTCAGGGTTCCGGCAATCTTGTGCAGGATCCCGGTCCATTCTTCATGCTGTCAGCCGTGATTACGCTGGTGGGCGGCACCATGTTCCTCCTGTGGCTGGGTGAGCAGATTACCAGTCGTGGGATCGGGAATGGTCCGTCGATGATCATCTTTGCCGGTATCATCGCAGAATTTCCAGGCCAGCTGATGCAAACCCTCGAACTTGGCCGGCAGGGTGCTCTGTCTACGCCGTTGCTGCTGGCCGTGCTAGTGATGGCTGTTGCCGTGATCGCGCTGTGCGTGTTCATGGAGCGGGCCCAGCGTCGTCTTTTGATCCAATACCCGAAGCGTCAGGTCGGCAACAAGCTCTACGAGGGGCAGACGTCATTCCTGCCGCTGAAGCTCAACACCGCCGGTGTCATCCCTCCCATCTTCGCATCGTCCCTGCTGCTGCTGCCGGCGACCATCGCCAGCTTCCAGCAGGCTTCGGGTGGTACGGGCTGGCTTTCAACCATGGCAACGTATCTTGGTCATGGGCGGCCGCTGTTCATGATCCTGTATGCAGCGCTCATCATCTTCTTCTGCTTCTTTTATACAGCCATCGTGTTCAATCCGACCGAGACGGCTGACAACCTCAAGAAGCAGGGCGGCTTTATTCCCGGTATCCGCCCCGGCGAGCGCACCGCCGAACACCTTGACTACACGTTGACCAGGATCACCTGCATCGGTGCGGCTTATCTGACTATAGTTTGCTTGATCCCGGAGTTCATGATCTCGTATGCCCAGATACCGATCATACTCCTGGGCGGCACATCGCTTCTGATCGTGGTCACCACCACGATGGACACGGTGGCCCAGGTTCATGGTCATCTGCTTGCCCATCAATATGAGGGGCTGGTCAAAAAGAACAAACTCAAGGGTACGAGGCGCTGATGAGATTGATCCTGCTGGGTCCGCCGGGGGCGGGTAAGGGC
>JANMIB010000418.1:0-4663 GCA_031375605.1 Allobosea sp.
CTGGCGGCTTGATCCGCAACAGGCCGTTGACCTGCCGAACTTTGGCAGCCGCAATGGCCCGACGGAGCTGGAGCGTGGCACCGAGGCCGATGGCTGGGCCGCAGCCCTGCAGGCGCGGGGCCATGAGGTCCGCAACATCGACATGACATCCGGCATCCAGGCCATCATCGTCTCGCCGATTGGCTATCTTGGTGGGGCTGATTCGCGCCGTGAGGGTGTTGCCATAGGCGACTGAAACTGTCTTTGACGGAGATTGTCTGGCATGTACTTCATCCCCGATCTGGCTGTGATGCTGGCTTATACGGCGACGTGTCTCGCTCTTTTCATCACGCCAGGGCCGGACATGAGCCTGTTCTTGTCCAAGACGATCAGCGGGGGCCGCAAGCATGGCATGGCAGCCATGGCCGGTGCCAATATCGGCTGTGTCGTTCACACGCTGTTGGCGGCCATCGGCTTGTCGGCGCTTCTCAACACGTCCCAGACTGCCTTCACCATCCTCAAGATCGTGGGTGCACTCTATCTGGCCTGGATGGCCTATGACGCTATCCGTCACGGTTCCTCGCTCAATGTCGGCGATACAAGGCATGACCCGGAGGCTGAGCGGCGCGGCATCTGGCGCACATTCCTGATGGGAATCGGGATCAACCTGAGCAACCCGAAAGTGGTGCTGTTCTTCGTGACGTTCCTGCCGCAGTTCGTCAGCGGCAGCGATCCCGATGCAGCCGCCAAGATGACATTCCTGGGGCTTTATTTCATCGCGGTGTCAGTCCCGCTGGGCATCATCATGATTCTTCTGGCAGAGCGCGTTGTCGGGTACCTCAAGGCGCGGCCAAAGGCTCTTCGCACCATCGACTATGTCTTTGGCGGCATTTTCGGGCTGTTTGCCGTCAAGATCCTGTTCACGCAGGCGGGCCGCTGACACGGTTCGGAGCGGTCTTTGACGCGCCTCGGCCTGCGATCAGCCAATAGACCGCGCCTGTGACAATGCCTGTCAGGAAAAACGCCGCGAGAACCTGGGTCTCTGTTCCGGTCGGCAATCGCCTGAGGCCGATGATCGCGGCTGGCAAGGCTGCAGCCAGCCCGCCGGTCAGCACCATCTGGAGCAGTGCACCGGGCAACCTGAACAGTTCGCTGGCTAGCGCCGTGATCAGGACCGGAACGATCAGGATCGAGGCGGCAAGCTTGAAGCCCTGCCAGCTGGCGGCAATGGCCAGATCAGACGGATCCTCACCATTGAAGGCCAGTCCGAACACGACCTCTGCAAAGGCGTTCATGGCACCGAAGATCATGCCCGCGAGAGCAGGTGACACGACAGTGGCCAGCATCAGGAAGAAGCCGCCGGCTGCGAACGCGATGATCAGGCCAAGCGGAATGACGAGGAGGAAGCGTGCCAGGCTGCGCACGGCACTCAGCCCATTGCTGCTGACAAAGGGGCTTGCTCCACCGGTGAGGGAGCGTCCGCGTCGTCGAGGACCATGCGGGCTCGGGCCGAGAGCTTTTCTGTTTCGCTCTTGAGCTGGCCGCATGCCGCCAGAATGTCGCGGCCCCGCGGGGTGCGGACGGGCGAAGCATAGCCTGCGTTGAACACGATGTCGGAGAAGCGCTCGATCTGGCTCCATTCCGAACATTCGTAGCGGGTGCCGGGCCAAGGATTGAATGGAATCAGGTTGATCTTGGCCGGAATACCCTTGAGCAGGCGGACCAGTTCGCGCGCATCAGCATCCGTGTCGTTGACGCCCTTGAGCATCACGTATTCAAAGGTGATGCGGCGGGCATTTGACAGGCCAGGATAGGCGCGGCAGGCGTCAAGCAGGGCCGCGATCGGGTATTTCTTGTTCAGCGGCACCAGTTCATTGCGCAGATCGTCGCGCACGGCATGAAGCGAAATTGCCAGCATCGTGTTGGTGCGCGCGCCAAGCGGCTCGATTTCAGGCACGACGCCGGATGTGGACACCGTGATTCTGCGCCTGCCCAATGACAGGCCGTCACCATCGGACATGACATCTATGGCATCGGAGACAGCGCCTGGATTGTAGAGCGGCTCGCCCATTCCCATGAAGACGACGTTGGAGATGAACCGGCTTCCCTCGCGCGGCAACATGCCATCCTGTGGTGGCGTGCGGCCCGGAAAATCACCCAGCTGGTCGCGTGCGACGACAAGTTGCGCCACGATTTCCGCCGCTGTCAGGTTGCGCACCAGACGCTGCGTGCCTGTGTGGCAGAATGTGCAGGTCAGGGTGCAGCCGACTTGGCTGGAGACACACAATGTGCCGCGGTCAACCTCTGGAATATAGACGCACTCGATCTCGGCGCCCTTGTCGTGGGGGCCGGTGGACGGCATCCTGATCAGCCATTTGCGTGTGCCGTCCCTGGAGACCTGAGTGGCTGTGACAACCGGACGTTCCAGCGAAAAACGGGCTTCCAGCGCTGATTTCAGATCCTTGCCGACATTCCTGATTTCGGCATAATCCCGCACGCCGTGGTGATAGAGCCAGTTCCAGATCTGGCCCGTCCGCATGCGTTGCTCTTTGGGCGGCACGCCGATCTCACCAAGCGCTTCTGCCAGGCCAGCACGCGTGCGGCCCACAAGCGTGGGCTTGCCCGATTGCGTGGCAGACGGTGACGGGGTGGTGCTTTCAGCAGTCATCATGGGCGAGCCCGTATCATGAAAACAGGCGCATGCCTACGCAGTCTGGAGATCTGGACTGCGTTCAGGCTTTTGATCAACGCCGTGATGTCAGGGGCACTCGCGACGCATGCGATCAAGCGCCTGGCCCATACCTGCCAGCGAATAGCGGTCTGTCGTGGCGTTTCCGCGCCCGGACGTGACATTGACGTTGAGACTCTGGCCGCGGCGTGCCGTGTCGATGAATGAGGTCTCTTCGGCAGCATTGGCCATCCAGGCATTCTTGCCCTTGGGCGCAAGTGCGAACCTGGTCTGCCCGATGATGGCTTCACCCGGCGTGGTCTCCTTCGCGGCGAAGCCGAGCACGAAGCTGATCTCGTTGCGAACCTGTTCGCCCGGCCTGCTGGTGATGAACAGGAATCCGGGATCGCGCGTCAGGTTCTTGGGTGCCCTGTCCTTGGGCTTGCTCAGGATGTAGCAGACCTTTGATCGACCCTGCTGGGACGAGTAGGCGACCCAGTCGCCGAATGTGCCCAGTTCAAGCGCTTGCCCCTGGCCAGCGGCAGGCCGTGCGGCTGGCCGCGACTGGGCCGTGGCTGAGCTGGGCATCAGACCTCCGGCAACCAGGGTTGCCGCCACAAGGCTTGCAGAGAGGAGGTTTGGCGTCATGAGCCTTGCAGACGCAAGACTTGCAGTGAAATCTGTGATCCGAATCATGAAAACCATCTAGCACGGCTGTGAAGCAGTTGAGAGTGTAAGACATACCTCAATGACACGAAGCAGGCAAAATTGCGATGAGGGTTATTTCAGTTTTGTTTCACGGGAAAACGTGCAATTCTTTGGTCCAGCCGAGGCCATCGTGGGTATCCGTGGGTGATTTTAGCCGATCAGACCATATTTTGTGGTGATGGTGGCTCAAGGTGCTGGTTTGATAAGATGAGGACAACAACGTGTCGAACCCGGCAGTCTTTGCGGCATGGGTCGCGGATGTGGCAGAGCGCCGCGACCGTGGTGCATTCACACGGCTGTTCGACCATTTCGCGCCACGTCTGAAGGCTTATCTGATCCGACTTGGCACGGATGCGGCCCTTGCCGAAGAAATCGTGCAGGATGTGATGTCGACGCTGTGGCGAAAGGCCCAGCTGTTCGATCCTGCCAAATCATCCCTGTCGACCTGGCTCTACCGCATCGCACGCAACCGCCGGATTGATCTAGCTCGCCGCGAGAAAGGCGAACTTGACCCTGACGAGCCCATGCTCCAACCCGCCCAGGCACCTGATCTCGACAGGCTCATGGACGTGCAGCAACGTGAAGAGGTTGTTCGCGCGGCCCTCACGACCTTGCCTCCCGAACAGCTCACCCTTGTCAGGCTCGCTTTCTTCGAGGGGCTGTCACACAGCCAGATTTCCGAAACCACCGGCTTGCCGCTCGGCACGGTCAAGTCGCGCATCCGGCTGGCATTCACGCGGCTGAGGCGGATGCTCGAGGCCGAAGGTGTGGTCGAGGTTGCCTGACACTCACGCAAGTGAGCTGAGTATGTCCTTCGCCTTGTCCCGGTGTTCAGGCTTCATCTCGCGCGCCACGCTGGCCACGGCTGCCGCGATCACGGCTGCATCGTCGGTGAACCCCAGAAACGGCACGAGATCCGGTATCGCGTCGATGGGCAGGACGAAATAGGCAAGCGCCGAAATCAGGATGAACCTGACGCGTGAGGGCGTCGCAGGATCACGCGCGCAATACCACGCCGCGAGTGCATCTTCGGCGAAGGGTACCGAACCGGCTGTGCGCCGCAAAAGCCGCATGAGTTTTGCGCCCAGACCATCCTCGTCAGCTGCAAGTTGACGGATGCGGGCGATCTCGTCGGCTGAGAAACGGCTTTCGAAGCTGCCTTGCATGGCGCGTGTCTCCTCAAGAACACAGACATGGTCCTTGCACGCGTCGTTCGCAAGAGTTGTTTCCGGAGAGAGCTGTTTCCGGGGCGAGTTGTTTCCGGAGCCTTGCCCGATGATCTGGCCTGTCCATCGATCGGGTCTTGCA
>JANMIB010000535.1:0-1774 GCA_031375605.1 Allobosea sp.
ATCACGGCGCTTTCAACCACACCCGGCATGGCGTCGATCTCGCTTTCGACCTCCTTGGGATAGACGTTGTAGCCCCCCGTGATGATCAGATCCTTGCCGCGACCGAGAATGTGGACATATCCGCGCGCATCGATCTTGCCGAGGTCGCCGGTGATGAAAAAACCGTCGGCGCGGAACTCAGCAGCGGTCTTTTCAGGGTTGCGCCAGTATCCCTTGAACACGTTCGGCCCCTTGACCTCGATCATGCCGATCTCGTCCATGCCAAGCACCATGCCGGTTTCAGCGTCAGTGACCCGTGCGGCAACACCCGGCAGGGGTGGCCCGACCGTTCCCGCGATCCTGTCCCCGTCATAAGGGTTCGAGGTGTTCATGTTGGTTTCGGTCATGCCGTAGCGCTCGAGGATGGCGTGGCCCGTGCGTTCTGAAAAGGCCCGGTGCGTGTCGGCCAGCAGCGGCGCGGAACCTGACACGAACAGCCGCATGTGCGTGGTCGCCTGCCTCGTGAGGCCGGGATGATCGGCCAGCCGCACATAGAAGGTCGGCACGCCCATCATCGTGGTCGCCTGCGGCATCAGGCGCATCACCTCGTCGGCATCGAATTTCGGCACGAACAGCATTGATGCGCCAGCCAGCAGCACCACGTTGGTCGCGACGAAAAGCCCGTGGGTGTGAAAGATCGGCAGCGCATGCAAAAGCACATCCGATGCGGTGAAACGCCAGAAATCCACCAGCGTCAGAGCATTGGAGGCCAGATTGTCATGGCTCAGCATCGCGCCCTTGGAGCGGCCCGTGGTGCCGGATGTGTAGAGTATCGCGGCCAGATCATCAGGCCCGCGCGCCACGTCGGCAAAGTCTTGTGGTTGCGCGCCTGCCTTGTCCATCAGGCTGCCCACGCCGCTTGAATCAAGCGTTTCAACAGCAGCACCACGCGCCATGGCGGTGAGGCCATCGCGGCGATGCGGATCGCACACGATCATGGCTGGCTCTGCATCGCCGATGAAATAGTCGAGTTCCGTCAGTGTATAGGCGCTGTTGAGCGGCAGGAACACCGCTCCCGCTCGCACGCAAGCCAGATAGAGCATCAGCATGCTGGCGCTTTTCTCGACCTGCACCGCGACCCTGTCTCCCGGCTTCACGCCGCTCGCGGCAAGCACGTGGGCAATGCGCGAAGAGGTGTGCAGGACGTCGCCGTAGCTGATCACGCCTCCTGCGGGATGGATGATGAACGGATGTGCCGCTCCGGGCATCCTGGCACGCATGATGTCGAACAGATGGTTGGCCATGTCGGTCACGCTGCTGGTTGAACGGCTGCTGGTTGGACGGCTGCTGGTTGAGCACTTGCGCCGCGTAGGCCATTGCCAAACACACGTCAAATCAACTGCGCCATGTCAATGCAAGCTCACTCACGACACGAGCCGGGCCAGGACGGCACTTGCCAAAATCCTGCTTGCCAACACGGCAAAGCTCGATACGTGTTGCAGGTAAAGTCTGGCGCAAGTCCGGACGCAATCGGGAGAAAGCCATGTTCACCAGACGCCATGCCATTCGCATGATCGGAGCTGCCGCCGCTGTGCTGGCACCGACGCTTACGCTCGCCCAGACCTATCCGCAGCGCCCCATCACCTTCATTGTTCCATTTGCGGCCGGTGGCGGGACCGATGCTTTCGCAAGGCCCCTGGCAGCGCAGATCGAAAACCAGATCGGCCAGCGCATCATCATCGAGAACCGGCCCGGCGCGGGTGGCACCACCGGTGCCTCCGCTGCGGCAAAAGCC
>JANMIB010000509.1:0-8150 GCA_031375605.1 Allobosea sp.
CACGCCGTCCGCAGCATCCGCGCCACGCTTCAGGCTTTCCAGATCAGCGAGTGAACCGCGATGCGCCTCGGCGCCAGCGGTCACAAGCGCGGTGGCGGCAGCATCGGAACGGGCCAGGCCCACGACCGTGTGCCCTGCGCCAATCAATTCCTGAACGACTGCCGAGCCGATGAAGCCCGTGGCTCCTGTCACAAAAACACGCATGTTTTGGTCCTTTGAGATCGGTTGAGCCATATGGCTGGACCTATCTGAAGGCTTGCATTACCCTGGTAAAGTAGAGGCGTTATCCTATTATAACGCTCAACAGGGTAATGATGAGCTTGACCACGACCGACGAGGCAAACTTCCTCGGTGCCTATCTCAGGGACCGGCGCGCAAGGCTTGATCCTGCGACTCTTGGCCTCCCCGCCATGCGGCGTCGCACACCCGGACTGAGGCGTGAGGAGGTCGCGCAGCGCGCCCATGTCAGCACGACCTGGTACACTTGGCTCGAACAGGGACGCGGCGGCGCACCTTCCGCCGATGTGCTGAACCGATTGGCCCGCGCACTCAACCTGACGCCACCTGAGCGCGAGCATCTGTTTCTGCTGGCTTTGCGCAGGCCGCCGGAAGTGGGGCTCCATGTGGCCGAACGCATCTCGCCGCGTCTGCAGGCTGTTCTCGATGCGCTGGAGTTCTCCCCGGCGCTGGTCAAGAACGTCGTGTGGGATGTGGTGGCGTGGAACCGCGCGGCGACACGGGTGCTCACTGATTATGAGGCCTTGGCACCCGAACGCCGCAACATGCTGCGCCTGCTGTTTTGCGATTCCGACATTCGCGCTTCGCTGCCTGACTGGGAGAGCAACGCGCGGCTCGTGGTGGCCGTGTTTCGGGCCGATGTCGCCCGCGCCGGCGGGTCGAAACGGGCCGAGAAACTGATCGGAGAACTGGTTCAACTCAGCCCGGAATTCGAGGCCATGTGGCGCGACCATGCTGTGCAGACAAGTGGCGAAGGCACGAAATACCTTCAAAAGCCGCCCATCGGCCAGATCGCGCTGGACTACTCGTCGTTTTCGGTCGACGAACAGCCCAGTCTCAACATGATGGTGTTCATCCCTGCGACCCCGCTTGATGCCGAGCGCGTGCGCAGGCTTGCCTCATAGTCTCACTTCAACTCGACGCGGCCAAGCGAGCTTGCGTGCTGCGCCAGCGCCTTGCAGGCATCCGGCCATGCAGGATCACCAGCATAGAGCGCGGAACGCAGGTAAGCCCACGTCATGCGCTGGGTGACAGCCAGCCGGTCCGGGTCCTCGTCATCGGTCTCCTTCGCATCGAAGCCCGCGACGCCGCCAAGCCCGTGCTTGCCGCCGAACAGGGTCAGCAGCGCATCGCTGCCGGGTCCGTGGTGAAAAGGGTCGGCGTGCCAATCTGCGCCGCGCACAGTCAGACGTGGATTGATGTCGCTGTCGCCGGCAACCACAAGCGTACGCGTCGTCATGGAGGCGAAATCCGGGTTCATCGACGTGTAGGTCTTACGCGCAAAGGCGCTGAGGCTGTCGCCGCCATGTCCCGGCGCGGCCAGCAGAACGCCAGCCTTGATGCGCGGCTCGATCATGCTGACATGTGTGGTGCTGTCGTCGTTCGTGTCCGTGAGTGTGGCACCAAGCAGGATGCCAGCCGTCTGCCCGCCCAGCGAATGGCCAACGATGGCGACTCGACTGTGATCAAGACGACCTGCAATCGCCGGAATGGCCGTCTCGATGGCGTCAAGTTGATCAAGGATGCGCTTCATGTCCTCGACGCGAGAGCGCCAAAACAGCGGGCCACCTGGCGCATCCGGACCAAGCCCGGCGACTTTCGAATTGGCATGGGTCGGCTGGATGACCGCAAATCCATGCTCTGCGTAGAAGTTGACCAGCGGGCCATAGCCATCCTTTGATGGAACATAGAGTGACGGACCGTGCCCGTGCGACAGCAGGATGATCGGCAAGCAGCGGCCGTTCAAGGGTGCGGTGATGCGCAGCTCAAGCGGCAACCCCCGGCCGGGCGCAGCGAGTGTCGCCGGGCTGATGGAGATGGTCGCAACCACATCATTGACAGGAATGTTGCGGGCCTTGTCGATCAGGTTGTTCATGGCAGAAACTCCGAATTCATGGATGGCGAAACTGCAACTGTCCACATAAGCTGCATCAAACGGAACATTGATCCGCCCGATCTTAAAATATGGAACGTTGTTCCGTTTATCAAGGAGCGTGCGTGTGAATGTTGTTGGCCCAGCGCAGGAGATCCGCTTGCAGGAAGACCCGGACACAGCTCAACGCGAAGACACTGCACCGGCTCGCCGCGTACGTGCGGATGCGCAGCGCAACGAGGATGCCGTGCTGGAGGCGGCGAAGGAGGTGTTTGCGACGATGGGCGTCGATGCGCCGGTCAGGGAGATCGCAGCCCGTGCGAATGTCGGTGTCGGCACGCTCTATCGTCGTTTTCCCAAGCGTTCAGACCTCGTGGCGGCAGTGTTCCGCCGCGAGGTCGATGCCTGCGCAGATGAGGCCGGGGTTCTGGCGGCAACCCATGCGCCAGGCAAAGCCTTGCAGCTTTGGCTGATGCGCTACACGCAGTTTCTGGCGACCAAGAAAGGCCTGGCCGCCGCGCTGCATTCCGGCGACCCGGCGTTCAGCACCCTGCCGGATTATTTCCGGTCGCGCTTCGAGCCCTGCCTTGCTGCGCTCCTCCAGTCCGCTTCAACATCCGGACACATCCGCGCCGACATCGCCGCCTATGACCTTCTGCGCGCCATCGGGAACCTGTCGGTCGCATCCGGCGAAGATGGCCGCGCGCACACGCAAATGATGGTCAGCCTGCTTCTCGACGGGCTGAAATATGGCGCGACACCGGTTGCGTGAGTGAGAACCGCTGCCCTCGCAAGAGACTGTAACACGCGGGAGATGCCAGCAAACATGCAGTCGATGGCCATCATCAGATGAAGTGCTGACCATGTGTCGATCACCATTTGCCACGTCAGGGCTGCTTCCAGCATGCCAGAGGCTCAACAGGAAGACTGTAGCAGCGCGGCGCGAAAGGAAGCTTGGTGCATTGTTGGGGGCGGCCATGTGGTTTGATGTGAAAAACGCACTGGCGGCAATGGAACGGGACGAAAGCACTCACACTCAAACCGCTCACCCCGCTACATCCGCTACACCTGCTTCAAACCAGGCCAATGTAGCGGTTGATCCCGACGACGTGGCGCGTGTGACCAAGAAGCATGCCGAGAGCCTTGCAGCATTGGCGAAGACCAAGTTGACATCTGGCACCGATCCGGCTGTCGAACCAACCGAGGAGAATGAACCCGACGACTGTCCCGAACCGAAACCGTGACAGAAGCCAAACAAGTTCTCATGTATGTTATTCGGCGTACACTTGCGATCGCTCAACCTTGGAAACAGTACAAGTAGGGCAACATGTGCGTCCGCCATGCGCCCGAAGCGGACATAACGGCGCGAGTACCGCCTTGTACCAATCTGGTGAAAAGCGGACAAACTGATCGTGATATGTCCAAGCCTGGCATTTGCACGAGCCTGTTGGTGGTTTCGCCGCGTCGGGGCAACAGTCAATAGCAACGGCTACGTTCATGCCTTGCGTGCACGCGGGTTTTTGGCAACTATTTCCGGATAGCGGCTGCCGACCTCGCGGATATACCCTTCCTGCACCCAGGCCATGACGCGGCCGACCATAGCGAGAAACATCTCGCGCTCATCTGCTGCTAGCGGGGTCAGCATGAGTTGTTCCAACTCCGTGGTGAGAGGATCCGCGAGTTTGCATAGGGCCTCTCCCTTTGCCGTCACCTTGAGAGCGAAGATCCGCGCGTCATGGGGGCTGTTCGTTCGCCTCACCAGACCGGCTTTGATCAGCTTCGACAGGATGCGGGAGGTCAGGCTGCGCTCAAATTTTGTCATCGCAGCCAGCGCGGTAAAGGTCATGCCCGGTGTCCAGCGGACGATGCGCAGCACGCGCAATTCCCGGACGCTCCATCCGAAACGTGTTTCGAAGATGTGGTTCGCACTGCCGATTCCGTCCTCGGTGATCGACGACAGATGATACGTGAGTGAACGATCAAGCATCGGGTTCCATCCAAAGTAGTGCCGCCAGTCGCGCTACGTCGCGATCAGCCACGGCGAAAACCGCCGACGTGCTCCGTGTACCTCCAACTATACGCAGCAGGTATGATTGATTGCAAATTTCAATAGTTGTAAATTACAACAAAATGGCGATGCTGAGGAACGATGCCTCGTAAATGGAGGCATGGTCCAGGGAGAGCGCAATGACAATGGCGATCAATGTTCCGCAGCAACAGGTATCGAAGTCCCGCATTATCGCGGCTTGCACGATCGGCAATGCGCTTGAGTTCTTCGACTTCGTCGTGTTCAGCTTCTTCGCCCGCACCATCGGGGCATTGTTCTTCCCCTCACAGGATCCCACCGCGCAGCTTTTGCTGGCCTTCGGCACCTATGGCGTCGGGTTCTTGGTACGCCCGCTCGGCGGCGTCGTGCTGGGAGCCTACGCTGATCGGAAGGGCCGCAAGAAGGCGACCGTGTTGACGCTCATGCTCATGGCGCTCGGCACCGCCATGATCGGCCTTGCTCCGGTCTACGCGACAGCGGGCATCTTTGGGGCCATGGTTGTGGTGCTCGGCCGACTGATCCAGGGTTTTTCAGCTGGCGGCGAAGTGGGTGCAGCAACGACATTGCTTGCGGAGCATGCTCCCAACGACCAGCGCGGCTTCTATGGCTCTTGGCAGCTGGCGAGCCAGGGTCTCGCAGTGCTTGCGGCCGCAGGGACCGCCTACGCCGTCACTACCCTGCTAACCCCAGCCGAGGTCAATGCCTGGGGCTGGCGCGTCCCCTTCATCCTCGGCGTGCTGATCGTGCCCGTCGGCTTGTGGCTGCGTGTGGCGCTTGAAGAAACGCATGCGAATGAAGATCATGAGAAGACCAGAGCCGTCTCTTCGCTCAGCCTCGCCTTTCGCCAACATTTGGGCAAGATCACCGCCGGTGTGGGCCTGATCATAGGCGGCACTGCGGCCAACGCAGTCGTCGTGCTCTACATGGCGACTTATGCGGTCACGCAACTCAAGCTCGCGCCGACCACGGGCTTGATGGCCGGGGTCGTGGCCGGACTGGTGACGCTGATCGCAGCGCCCATCGGAGGCGCGCTGTCGGACAAGGTTGGACGCAAGACCGTCGCGGCATACTCCTATGCGCTCATCCTGCTGCTGATCTATCCGGCGTTCCTCTATCTGAACGCCAGCCCGACGGTTGGCACCTTGCTGACGATGGTGGCCGTGCTGGCCGTGCTCAACGCCATGGGAGGTGCCACGATCATCATCACGCTAGCCGAGATCTTCCCGACCGAGGTGCGAGCGACCGGCATGTCACTTGTCTATGCTTTGGGCGTCGCAGTCTTTGGTGGGTTCGGCCAATTCATCGTGACCTGGCTGATAGCCGCCACCGGTAGCCCGATCGCGCCAGCTTACTATGTGATGGCCTGTGCGTTGGTGACCCTGCTGGCCCTGAAGTTCATTCCGGAGATGAAGGGCAAGTCTCTGGCCTGATCACTTGCCTGATCACTGGCCTGATCGGACTGGCGGCTGCAGACGTCCCTGCAAGCCTGCGGCTGCCGCCATCTTTCCCACGAGTTACCGCAACGATGCTTCCTGTTTTGGTATGGTGCCAAGCGAGGGATCCCATTGGTCGAACTCCCGCACCAGTATCAGCAGTTGCTTCAGCAGCTTGGAGGCGTCGTTCTTGCGGCAGCTCATAATGATCGGCGTCATCATCTTCGGCTCGTCAAGGTCAAGGTAGCGCACGTCATTGCGGCCGAGCCGCTTGACCGACGCTGGCACCACGCAGATGCCGCCACCCGATGCTACGAGGCCAAGCGCCGTTTGCAACTCCTTCGCTTCCGAGCCGATGTTAGGCTCCAGGCCCGCATCGCGATAGAAGCCAAGCACCTGGTCGGCATAGCTCGGGCGTGGCGATTTTGGATAGATGATGACCGGCTCGCCAGCGGTGTGGCGCAGCCGGAGCGGGCCAGGTGCGTCGCACAGCGGATGTCCTGCGGGAACCGCAAGGCAAAGCAGTTCCTCCCGGATGACCCGCCGCGTGATCATCTCGTCGTCGAAACGCAGGCGACCAAATCCCACGTCGATCCTGCCATCCTTCAGCGCTGCAACCTGCTCAAGCGTGGTCAACTCAACGAGTTGCACCTCGACGCCGGGCACGATGATGCGGAAGCGCCGGATCAGCTCAGGCAGGGCATCATAGAGTGTCGAGGCTACGAAACCGATGTTGAACTGAAGCACCATCCCCTTGGCGATGCGCTTGGTCATGGCGCGCATATCGTCGACCCGCTGCAGGATTTGCCGACTTTGCTCGAAAAGGTATCGACCGGGCTCGGTCAATGTGATCGGACGACCGCGATCAAGCAGGCGCACACCCAACTCCTCCTCAAGCTGCTGGATCTGCCGGCTGAGAGGCGGCTGGGCGATATGCAGCTTTTCGGCAGCTCGGCTGAAGGAACCTTCGGCAGCAACGGTGGTAAAATAGCGCAGGTGACGCAGTTCCATGGTCTCCTCCCTCCACAGGCTGTGTGTTGTCGCGGAGTGGTTAAAGCCACTCTCTCGATACCCGTTAGGTATGAAAATAGACGCAAACGATCCTGTTCCGCAACACGCGACCCGCATATCGTTTGCCCATACCGTTGGAGAGAGAAACCCGTGGTCACCAATACAGTCCGGATCGAGAGCGTCGAGACCTTCCTGGTCGACCTTCCCACCATCCGCCCCCATCAACTGTCGATGACAACGATGAAGGGGCAGACGCTGATGATCGTACGCATCCGCATGTCGGATGGTGTCATCGGCATCGGCGAGGGAACGACGATTGGCGGGCTGGCCTACGGTGCCGAGAGCCCGGAGGGGATGAAACTCGCGATCGACACCTACGTCACGCCCATATTGATGGCAGCGAACGCAAACCGCGTGGCGCTGACAATGGCAGCCATCGGCAAGGCTGTGCAGGGCAACAACTTTGCGAAATGCGCAGTCGAGACCGCGCTCATCGATGCGCTTGGCAAGCGACTCGGCGTTCCTGTCTCAGAATTGCTGGGCGGTCGCCAGCATGACCGGCTTCCCGTCGCCTGGGCACTCGCCAGTGGCGACACGGCCCGCGACATCGCCGAAGCGGAAGAGATGCTTAGCCTACGGCGGCACAACATCTTCAAGCTCAAGATCGGCCGAGGTGACCCGAAGGCCAACATCACCCATGTGGCGGCCATCAAGCGCGCCGTCGGAGACCGCGCCAGCATCCGCGTCGATGTCAATCAGGCCTGGAGCGAGGCGACGGCGTCAGCTTGCCTGCCGCTTCTCAAGGATGCGGGCGTCGACCTTGTCGAGCAACCCATCGCGCTGAAGAACATTCGCGGCATGGCGCGCCTCGCTCGGGAGACCTCGATTGCCATCATGGCGGATGAGGCGCTGCAGGGGCCTGAGACAGCCTTCCATTTCGCGCAGGCGGAAGCTGCGGATGTCTTTGCGCTGAAAATCCTGCAGTCGGGCGGCCTTTTCGCGGGCGCCAAGGTTGCGGCCATCGCGGAAGCGTCCGGCATCGGTCTTTATGGCGGCACCATGCTGGAGGGCGCGGTCGCGACCGTCGCCTCGGCGCAATTGTTCTCGACTTTTGCCAAGATGGAATGGGGCACAGAACTTTTCGGCCCGCTCCTGATCACGGAAGAAATTCTTGAAGAGCCGCTCGACTACAGTGAATTCAGCCTGAAAGTGCCTGATGGTCCAGGCCTCGGCATTGCGCTCGATGAAGATCAGCTGAACCGCTTTCGCCGTGACCGGTCCGATCACAGCCTGCATGTCGTTCCCAAGCTCAAGACAGGATCCTGATCATGCTGTTCCATGTCCAGATGGATGTGCGCCTGCCGCACGACATGCCCACCGAGAAGGCGGATGCGCTGAAGAAGACCGAGCGCGCACGCGCCCAGGAACTGCAGACATCCGGCAAGTGGCGGCACCTTTGGCGGATCGCCGGGCGCTACGCCAACGTCTCGATCTTCGACGTCACCAGCGTTGAGGAACTGCACGACATCCTGTCCACGCTGCCGCTGTT
>JANMIB010000088.1:0-8354 GCA_031375605.1 Allobosea sp.
GAGGCAGATCGGTTGGAAGCAACGAAAATAGACACCAAGCGTGCAACACCTGATCCGCCGCCGGATCAGCACGGGGCGATATTGTCGCTTTTGCCCGACATATCTCCGCGCACAACCGCCCGCCCACGCTGGCGGATGGGCCTGTCGCTGAAGCTGCTCACACTCACGATCATCTTCGTCCTGATCGCGGAAATCCTGATCTTTGTTCCATCGGTCGCAAACTTCAGACGTAACTGGCTGGATGACCGGCTGGCTGCCGCACAGGTTGCCGTCATGGTGCTTGAGGCTGCCCCGCGTGACGGCTTGCCCATCGGTCTTGAAAGCCAGCTGCTTGACGGGGTGGGTGCCTTGGCCATTGCCGCACGCGCGGGTGGAGTGCGCAGGCTTCTGGCGCAGGAAAACCTGCCACCGGAAGTGGGCCGCACGGTCGATCTGAGGGACAAGGGCCGCTACAGTTCCATCCTCGAAAGTCTGGACATCCTGTTCAACGGCGCTGAACGTCGCATCCGCGTGATCGGGCGCTCGGTCGGGGAAGCAGATTTCGTGGAAATCGTCATCGACGAACGCCCGTTACGCTATGCCATGCTGGAATTTGCGCGCACGATCCTCGTGCTTTCCCTGTTCATCGCAGGCGTCACCGCAGCCTTGGTTTATCTTTCTCTGCACTGGCTGATCGTGCGCCCGGTCAAACAACTGGCCGGCAATGTCATGGCATTTGCCGGTGACCCTGAAAATCCGAACCGCGTGGTCAGGCCATCGGGCCGGCATGACGAAATCGGCGATGCGGAGCAAGCGCTCGCCGGGATGGAGCGCGCGCTTGCCGGTTCACTGCGTGAGAAGAAGCATCTCGCCGCCGTTGGTCTTGCCGTCAGCAAGATCAACCACGACCTGCGAAACATGCTGGCATCGGCCCAGCTTTTGTCGGACCGGATCGGTGAATCGAAGGATCCCTCCGTGCAGCGTTTCGGCCCCAAGCTGATCGCGACACTGGGCCGTGCCATCGACTTCTGCCAATCCACCCTTGCCTATGGCAGCGTGACCGAGAACGAGCCGAAGCTGCAGACGATTGCACTTGCCGATCTGGCGAACGAAGTGGCGGACATGCTCAGTCTCGGCACACCACCCCAGCCCCATCTTGACAATCGTGTCGACGCCGGATTGAAAGTCAGCCTCGATCCGGACCAGATGTTCCGCGTGCTGTCGAACCTGATGCGAAATTCAGTTCAGGCGCTGCAATCATCACGAACCGAAGCCCCTTTGATCAGCATCAGCGCAGTTCGGGACAGCACGCGAACCGTGATCAGGCTCAGCGACAACGGGCCAGGTGTTCCAGCGCGGGCGCGTGAAAAGCTGTTTGAAGCTTTCACTGGTTCGACCAGCGCCGGCGGCACTGGCCTCGGCCTTGCCATCGCCGCTGAACTTGTCCGGCTGCATGGTGGCAGCATCGCGCTGGAAGACAGCGAGGGAGGAGCCGTTTTCAGGATCGAGATATGAGATCAGCGCTCGGCATCAAGCGGTGTGACGCCAACAGCTTGACCATCGGCAGAAACGGAGATTTTCTCGATACGTGCTTCAGCTTTCTTGAGCAGCATGTCGCAGCGGCCTTTCAAGGCTTCACCACGTTCATAGATGGAAATCGACTCTTCAAGCGCGACGCTTCCGCTTTCAAGCCGCTTGACGATCTGTTCAAGCTGCTGGATCGCTTCCTCGAAGCCGAGATTTTTGATGTCGTCGTTGGTTTTGGCGTCGGTCACTGTATCGACTCGGGTCTTGTTGCGGCGAAAGCCCTTATCTCGCCCCTGACAAGCGAGAGCAAGCGCCGATCCACAATCACAGGCCTTGCATTAGAGCGGCAAAGCCGTGTTCCGCTTGATGGTGCGCAAGGTCATGGTCGATTGCACACGCGAGACGCCTGGCAGCTGCGTGATGATTTCAGAATGGATACGCTCGAAATCAGCGCTGTCGCGATAAGCTATCCTCACCAGATAGTCGTAGTTTCCGGCCAGAAGATAACATTCGAGCAGCTCTTCGTATTGCAGGACTGCTTTCTCGAAACGGTCGAGCGAGGCCCTGCCCTGCTGATCAAGTGTGACTGAAACATAGGCTGTCCCTGGAAAACCGGCGATCTTCTCATCCAGAAACATCACGTAGCTCTTGATAAGACCGCTGTCCTCGAGCTGTTTCACGCGTCTCAGGCATGCCGACGGTGAAAGGTGAACCCGCTCTGCGAGTTCAGCATTTGTAATACGTCCATTACTTTGCAGCAGACGCAGGATAGTCTTGTCCCGTGCGTCCAACTCAATTGGTTGCTGATAATTTTTTGCTGTGTTGGCGTCCATGTTTCAGACAAAAGCATGTGGATAGATACGTATGCAATGAGCTAACAACAGATTCATCGAAAATTGCGATGTTACGTATGATAACGCAACTCAATCCCTTAACCAGTGTTTTTTTCGCAGCTATTTGTCACATAGAAACACTGAGTCTCATATATCTGCGAGCTCAGATTTCACTGGTGGTTACGTTCTTGCGATCGGATTCGCATTCGGTCACGAAGTCGTCATCGATTTACAGATGGTTGACGTCGAAAACATGAATCTTCACCACATGATTGAAATGTAAATCCACCAATTGTCAGTTGTCGCAACGAGCACCAAGTCTTCGATCTTCAGATTGAAGATTGTATACAGAATGGGGTTCCCTCAAATGCGTCCGCCCCGCGCCCGATTCCTGCGATGGCAGCCACCATCCGGCCGTCCCTTTCAAGGATGCGGTCCGCAATGGCAACAAGCCGCGCGTTCGGTGTTGCCGATGGCGATGCTGATCGTAGTGTCTTGGCCAGTTCGAACTCATCGCGAGACGGATCGAGTGTGCAGACCGTGATGAAGGCGGCGGCGGTCGAGCGGCTGATGCCAGCCCAGCAATGGATGACAAGAGGGCTGGAGCGATCCCAGCGCTTCACAAAATCCATGAGGCGCAGAACATGCTCCTCACCTGGAACGATGTGGCCATCCATGGCGTCAACGATGTCCGACACGCCGATGAACAGGTGACGGTCTGGCAAGATGGATGACGGACGTTCAACAACCGTATTGACATTGATCAGTGTCACCACGTGACTTGCCTTCGTGGCGGCAACCGTTTCATGAAGGCGGCTCAAAGATGACACGTGCAAACTTGGCATGGCAATAAATTATCTCGATTCGATGATATGTCGATATTCATGGATGCAATGTTGCCATGACAGCCGTGTATCAGGCGCAGCTATTAAGACCACATCAGCAAGCTGCAATTGAATGGTTGGATGGCATGGTCCAGACCCTTGCATCTGCGCGCTGGCTGTCGCATATGCACAGCCGGAAGGTTGGTGAGGGACGTAACACTCGCCAACCGGGTCAGATCCGGAAGGAAGCAGCCCTAACGAGACAGTGCGGGTCTTCGTCCAGCCTTCCACCTCAACCCTTGAAAAGTCCGATCGCGCATGGCCCAGGACAACACTGGCGACGTCACCGGCGATATTCCCGGCGAGATGCAGGACCAGCCGGGATTTCTGGACGCCTTGCCTCTGCTGCCTGTGCCAGCGGCTGAAGCGAAGCCCGCTTACAAGGTGCTGGCCCGCAAGTACCGTCCCCGCGATTTCACCGATCTGATCGGGCAGGATGCGATGGTGCGCACTTTGTCCAATGCGTTCAGTTCGGGGCGTATTCCGCAAGCCTGGATGCTGACAGGCGTGCGCGGCGTCGGCAAGACGACCACGGCCCGCATTCTGGCACGCGGCCTCAACTTCCAGAATGTCGCAGGAACGGGCGCACCGACCATCGATCTGGCCATGCCGGGCATTCACTGCCAGGCCATCATCGAAGGCCGCCATATCGACGTGATGGAGATCGACGCTGCGTCCAACAATGGCGTCGACAATATCCGGCAGATCAATGATGCCGTGCGCTATTCACCCGTTTCGGCGCGCTACAAGGTCTATATCATCGACGAAGTGCACATGATGACCGGGCAGGCTTTCAATGCCTTTCTCAAAACACTGGAAGAGCCACCTCCGCACGCCAAGTTCATCTTCGCCACGACGGAAATCCGCAAGGTTCCCGTGACGATCCTGTCGCGCTGTCAGCGCTTTGACCTGCGCCGCATCGATGCGGCCGTTCTGGTCAGTTACCTTGCGAGGATCTGTGCTGCCGAGCAGGTCGCGGCTGATGAGGAAGCGTTGCAAGCCATTGCCCGTGCGGCGGAAGGTTCGGCGCGCGATGCCATGTCGCTGCTGGATCAGGCCATTGCCCATGCGGCGGGGCGCATCACGCTGGATGATGTGCGCACCATGCTTGGCCTTGCAGACCGTGCCCGCATCATCGATCTGTTTGATCTGGTCATGCGCGGTGATCTGGCTGGTGCACTCGCAGAGTTGAAGGGTCAGTATGAGTCAGGTGCAGACCCCGGCACGGTGCTGACTGAACTTGCCGAGTTTGCCCATCTGGTCACGCGACTGAAAATCGTGCCCGAGGCCGCGAAGGATACGGCCCTCACGCAAGCCGAGCGCGTGCGCGGGGCCGAGTTTGCCAGCCAGATTTCGGTGCGCGTGCTCTCCCGCACATGGCAGATGCTACTCAAGGGCATCACCGAGGTGAAGGATGCCAACCGCCCGCTTCCAGCAGCCGAAATGGTGCTGGTCCGGCTTGCCCACGCTGCTGACCTCCCCACGCCTGACGAGGCGCTGCGAATGTTCCAGAGCGGAGCGTCAGCACAGCCTGCTGCACAGCGCAGCCCCATGACAAGTTCCGGCAGTTCCGGCGGCGGCGCATCTGCACTGTTGTCGTCGCCCTCACCCCGCATGGTCAGCGGCGGCGCAGGCGTTGCGCAGAACATGGCACCCCGCGCCTCTGCGCTTCAATCCGCACCCGCCCAGCCCGTCATCCGCATCGGCTCGCTCGAGGACATCCTGGCGCTGGCTGCGAAGCACCGCGACATCAAGTTGCAGACCGCCATCCAGCGCGACCTCCGCCTTGTCAGCATCGAGCCAGGGCGCATCCAGGTGGCTTTGGCACCAACCGGTGACCACAACATCACCAAGGATCTGTCAGGCAGGCTCAAGGAATGGACGGGCCAGACCTGGATGGTCGCCATCGTCCAGGCCGAGGGCCAAGCCACGTTGCGCGAACAAAGGCAGGTCGCCGAACAGGAGCGCAAGGACAGCGCCGCGAACCACCCAGCTGTCAAAGCCCTGATGGCCGCCTTTCCGGGCGCAAAAATCATCGATGTGCGCAGCCGCGAAGCCGAAGAAGTCGTCACGGCCACGGTGCAGGCTGATGATGACGATGCCGGTCTTGCCGCCTCGCTCGAATCCGGCGAAGGGATTCATGGAAACGATGATGAACCTTGGCCCGATCCTGATTTTTGAGCATTACTGGCACTTGCTGACGCTGAAAATGGAGCATTTCACATGCGCGACATGATGGGCCTGATGAAGCAGGCGCAAGCCATGCAGGCCAAGATGCAGGGCATGCAGGCTGAGCTTGAAAACCTGATGGTCGAAGGCTCGTCCGGCGGCGGCATGGTCAAGGTCGAGGCTAGCGCCAAGGGCGTGATGAAAAGCATCAGCATCGATCCATCGCTGATGGTGCCGGACGAGCGCGAAATTCTTGAAGATCTGATCATCGCAGCCTGTGCCGATGCGCGTGGCAAGGCGGAGCGGATCACCGAACAGCGCATGGCCGAAGTGACCAAGGGCCTGCCGATCCCTCCCGGCTTGAAGCTGTTCTGACCCCGAAACCATGGCAAAATTCACGGCTGGCCCCGAAATCGAACGGCTGATCCAGCTTCTGGCACGTCTGCCCGGCCTCGGTCCCCGCTCTGCCAGGCGCGCGGCTCTGCACTTGGTGAAAAAGCGCGAACAACTGCTCGGGCCGCTCGCGGACGCCATGCAGAATGCCCACCGGACCATTGTGGTCTGTGGCACCTGCGGCAACATCGACACGTCCGATCCATGCGGAGTGTGCCGTGATCCCCGCCGTGACGACAGCATCATCGTCGTGGTCGCCGACATCGCGGATCTCTGGGCGCTGGAGCGCTCGGCTGCCATCAACGCGCGCTATCATGTGCTGGGCGGCGTGCTCTCAGCCCTCGACGGCATCCGGCCTGAAAATCTCAACATCGATAAACTGCTGGAACGTGCTTCCAGCGGAACGGTCAAGGAGCTGATCCTGGCCCTCAACGCGACTGTCGATGGCGCAACCACAGCTCACTACATCACCGAACGGTTATCGCACCTGCCCGTGAAGATCACGCGCCTGGCCCATGGCGTGCCGGTCGGCGGCGAACTCGATTATCTCGATGACGGAACACTCATGGCCGCAATCCGCCAGCGCACGGGGTTTTGAAACGCAGATCAGTCTTGTGAAACAAGTCTGCGGTTCAATAAATGACACTTGATCCATTCCATGCCATGATTGTGGAGACATGGCATGACAGCAGGAGCTTGACATCATGAGCGTCAAGGCCACGATCACGGCAACAGGGCGCATGAGCTTGCCGGCTGATATCCGCAAGCGTCATGGTCTTGCCAAAGGCGGAGAGGTTATCGTGGACGATACGGGAGATGCCATCATCCTGCGCACTGTCGATCAGGTGGTGAAGCGCGCACAGGCCATGACAAGACATCTTGTTGATGGAAAGACGGCATCGGTTGATGCCTTTCTGGCAGAGCGCCGCAGGGAGGCGTCGCAGGAATGAGTGGTCAAAAATGAGTGGGCATGTGCTCGACGCATCGGCATTGCTCGCACTTTTATTGAACGAGACTGGCGCAGATGCAGTCACAGAAGTACTTCACGAAGCGTCTATGTGCGCTGTGAATGTCGCGGAAGTGGTCAGCTATTTTGCCAACCTCGGAGCTTCGCATGACAATATCAAGGCCTTGCTTCAACCCTTGCCCATCATGATTTTTCCGGCCGATGCCGAGTTGTCATACGCGGCCGGGATGCTGCGATATGTGACGCGGCATGCTGGCCTCTCATTGGGTGATCGCTATTGTCTTGCATTTGCTGCCAACCGGGGTGACCGGGTCATCACTGCTGACAGATCGTGGGCCAGAATAGCGGATGAGGTCGGCATCAGCGTCAAGCTGATCCGCTGACAGGCATGGTTTGCGTTACTTCAGCCGTTCCTTGATCCGTTTTGCCAGCGTGTCCCGCACCTCGCGGTAGGCATCGAGCATCTGCTCGCGGGAGCCCTGCAGGATGGTGGGGTCTGCGGTCGGCCAGTATTCCACCTCTGCGGCAATGGTGCGGGTCAGGCCCAGCGCCTTGTGGTGGGCTTCGGGCGACAAGGTGATGATCAGGTCGAAGTTGAGCCCTTCCCACTCTTCGAGTTCGTCGATGGTGCGCGGTTTGTGCTTGGCCTCGTCGATGCCCATCTCGTCCATGACAGTGACCATGAACCCGTCAGACTCGCTTTTCCGCACGCCTGCTGACTGCACATACATTCCCCTACCGAAGAAATGCTTGGCCAGCCCCTCCGCCATGGGTGATCGCACCGAATTTTGCGCGCACATGAACAGCACGCTTTGCGGGCGGCGCGGAAGCGACCCACCTGTCTTGTGCGCTGGACCTGACAAGGGGCCTCAGCCCTTCCAGTGCAAGGCAAAGATCAGGGTGAAAAGCCGCCGCGCCGTGTCGTGATCGACGTTCAGCTTGCCGCCCAGCCGCTCCATCAGGATTTCGGCAGCCTCGTTGTGAAGGCCGCGCCGACCCATGTCGATGGCCTCGATCTGCGCTGGAGACGAGGTGCGGATGGCCTCATAATAGCTCTCGCAGATCATCTCGTAATCCTTGATCACGCGGCGAAATGGCGTGAGCGACAGAAAGTGCATGATGATCGGCTGATCGGCCTCGCTCCTGATGTCGAGACAGAGCTTGCGCTCTGCCAGGCTGATGGCGAGCTTGTAGGGGCCGTGGTCTTTCTCTGGAATCGCGAACTGGTTGATCTCGATCAGGTCATAGATCGCAATCGCGCGTTCATGCTCCTGATCAGGCGTGCCGCGACCCAGCGAAGCTTCGTCGAGCGTGATGAGAAGCAGCCGGTCATTGCTTTTATCCTGGCCCTTGTTCTGGCTCATGCAAATGCGAAGCCCCGAATCTCGCCCATCACAGGTTAAGCCGCATCGTCACGCTTCGTGCATGCGCCTGCAAGCCCTCCGCCTCGCCTAGCGCAGCAGCAGCCGGAGCCAAAGCGCGCAACGCATCGGCGCTGCATTTCAGGATCGTGGTGCGCTTCATGAAATCCAGCACGCCCAGCCCCGACGAAAACCGCGAGGAGCGCGCCGTCGGCAGCACATGGTTTGGCCCGCCGACATA
>JANMIB010000156.1:0-5251 GCA_031375605.1 Allobosea sp.
CCCTGCCGTGGTCGGGCCGAACGAGCCTGAGGCCATGCCGACGGGGGTCTTGGCCGGGCCGGCATAGTAGATCGGGTGGTTCTTGAAATACTCCGGCATGGTGCCGCCGTTTTCGAGCCGTTCGCGGATCTTGGCATGGGCCAGATCACGCGCCACGATGATGGTGCCGGTGAGCGACAGCCGCGTCTTGACCGGGTGCTGCGAGAGGGTGGCCAGGATGTCGGCCATGGGCCGCGCCAGATCGATGTGGACGACAGGGCCGCCAAGCGTGGTCACGTCGATCTCGGGCATGAAACGGGCCGGATTGTGCTCAAGCTCTTCAAGATAGATGCCGGACGGCGTGATCTTGCCCAGCGCCTGCCGGTCTGCCGAACAGGACACGCCAAGCCCGATGGGCAGGCTCGCGCCATGGCGCGGCAGGCGGATGACGCGAACATCATGGCAGAAATACTTGCCGCCGAACTGCGCGCCGACCCCAAGCGACTGGGTCAGCTTGTGGACTTCCGCTTCCATGGCGAGATCGCGGAAGGCATGGGCGGCTTCCGAGCCCTGCGTGGGCAGGCCATCGAGATATTTGGTCGAGGCGAGCTTCACCGTCTTCATGGTCTGCTCGGCAGATAACCCGCCGATGACGATGGCCAGATGGTAAGGCGGACAGGCTGCGGTGCCGAGTGTCAGGATCTTTTCCTTCAGGAATGCCATCATCCGGTCATGGGTCATCAGCGATGGCGTGCCCTGGAACAGCAGGCTCTTGTTGGCCGATCCGCCGCCCTTGGCGACATAGAGGAACTTGTAGGCATCGGCGTGCGCCTCATCCCCTTCAGCGTAAATCTCGATCTGTGCCGGAAGGTTGCTCCGGGTGTTGACCTCCTCGAACATCGAGATCGGCGCGAGCTGCGAATAGCGCAGGTTGCGCTTGAAATAGGCATCCATGACGCCTTGGCCGATAGCTGCCTCGTCGCTGCCATCTGTCCAGACGTGCCGCCCCTTCTTGCCCATGATGATGGCCGTGCCGGTGTCCTGGCACATGGGCAGCACGCCGCCCGCGGAGATATTGGCATTCTTGAGCAGGTCATAGGCCACGAACTTGTCGTTGGAGGTGGCTTCGGGATCGTCCAGGATCGCGGCCAGCTGCGTCAGGTGCGCCGGACGCAGCAGGTGGTTGATGTCGATGAACGCCTGCTCCGCCAGCATCCGGATCGCTTCGGGATCAACCTTCAGGATCTCGGTTTGTCCCCATCTTTCGATGCGCACGCCATCGCTGCCGAGCTTGCGATAAGGGGTGGTGTCAGCGCCGAGGGGAAACAGCGTCGGGGCAGCGGTCAGCATGGGGAAACTCCGGATCGTCGGCGGTGCGCGTCACAACCACACCGGACTTGACACATAATCGGGCTGGGCAGGCATTCCAAGCACCCAGGCAGCAGCATGCGCACTCGGAGAGCGGCCTCAAGCCGCCTGTGCCGCACTTTCTGTCAGGATGGCATAGATCGCGCTGGCATCATGGGCACGGCGCACGCGTTCAAGGGTGCTGCGATCGCGCAGGACGCGGGCCACGCGCGCCAGTGCCTTGAGGTGGTCGGCACCCGCGCCTTCCGGTGCCAGCAAAACGAACATGATGTCGACCGGCTGGCCATCCAGCGCCTCGAAATCAATCGGCTTTTCAAGCCTGACAAACAGGCCGCGCAGACGATCAAGCGAAGCCGGCCTGCCGTGCGGTATGGCAATGCCGTCCCCGATGCCGGTCGACCCGAGGCGTTCGCGCTGCAGAAGCGTTTCAAAAATGTCGCGCTCGGGCAGTCCTGTGATCAAGGCGGCACGCTGGGCAATTTCCTGCAGGGCCTGTTTCTTCCCGTTGGCTTTCAACGGAGCGATGACAGCGTCAGGCGTGAGAAGATCATGGAGAATCATGGTGATCCAGTGCAATGCATGATGCGTGCCGACATCAGGTATTCGGTCTCGGGCAATTCTCAATCAGTGCTTAAATCCATTTAGATGATCATGACAAGGCCGTCGGCGGATCGATCCACCCTATATTCCCGTCGCGGCGGCGGTAGACAATGTTGACGCGGCCATTGCCTGCGTTGCGGAACACCAGAACAGGCGAGCCTGTCAGGTCCAGTTCGGAGACCGCATCCCTCACGCTCAGGTCATGCAGCGAACGGGTTGTTTCAGCCACGATGACCGGATGCACGCCGTTGAGGTGCGGGCCTGTGTCTTCCTCGATGTCCTCGTCGGGTGCCTCGATGACGTATGAGGGCATTTCCATGAGGGCCCGGCGGTCATGGGCATTGCCGGAATGATCCTTGAGGCGGCGCTTGTAGCGCCGAAGGCGTTTTTCCATGCGCTCGACCATCTTGTCGAGGCTCTGGTAGGCGTCATGGGCTGTGCCCGAGGCTTCAAGCGTGATCCCCGACGACAGATGCAGCACGGCATCGCTGCGAAATCCGGTCCCGTCCTTGGCCAGTGTCACATGGCCGTTGTAGCTGCCCTCATAATACTTGCCGAGTGCTGATCCGACCCTGAGTTCTGCCTGTGTGCGGATGGCTTCGCCAACATCGAGATTCTTGCCGGAAACGCGCAAACCCATGTTCGTTCCTCCTGAGATCACCCCGCCTGCGGATGAACTTCATCCGAACGCGGACAGATGATCGTTAACGCTCATCCAGAACACGAGTGCCGTGAAACAATACCCGTTCCGGCACCAAGCCCTGCGGAGATGACAGAAGACCCAACACCGTTGAGCCCAACCGAAATGCCCGACATGCGCAGGGTGGTCCTTTGGATTCGCGCTGTCAACGCATTCCGCAACGGGGTGAAAGCAGGGCAGCCAGCCACCTGAGGATATTGCACGGCATCTCCGGTCAGCGCGGTTTGCCCACTGCCTGAACCCGGTCGCGGCGGCGCTCCATGGATGAGCCGATCCCCAGCGCCTCGCGGTACTTGGCCACGGTCCTGCGTGCAATATCGATGCCCTGCTCGCGCAGCTTCACCACGATAGCGTCGTCTGACAGCGCATCCTTGCCACCCTCGCCGTCAATCATCGACTTGATCCGGTATCTGACAGCCTCGGCGGAATGGGCCTCGCCGTAGCCGGTGCTGGCAATGGAGGCGGTGAAGAAATACTTCATCTCGAAAAGCCCGCGCGGACTGATCAGGTATTTGTTGGAGGTCACGCGGGACACGGTCGATTCGTGCATCGAAATCGCATCAGCGACGGTTTTCAGGTTGAGTGGCCGCAGGTGCTCGACACCATAGGCAAAGAACGCATCCTGCTGGCGCACGATCTCGCTGGCCACTTTCAAAATGGTGCGGGCGCGCTGTTCAAGGCTCCTGGTCAGCCAGTTCGCGGTCTGCAGGCAATCGGCGATGAAGGCTTTTTCGGTGTCGTTGCGCAGGGCCTTGCTGACGCGGGCATGATAGGTCTGGTTGACCAGGACGCGGGGCAAGGTGTCGCTGTTGAGGTCGATCAGCCAGGAACCGTCAGGGGCCGCGCGGATGATCACGTCAGGTATCACCGTTTCGGATGTGCTCGATCCGAAGCCGCGTCCGGGCTTGGGATCGAGTTCCCTGATCTCGCTGATCATCTGCGCCAGATCCTCGTCATCCACACCGCAGATCTTGCGCAAGGCGGGCAGATCGCGCTTTGCGAGCAGGGGCAGATGCGCAACCAGGGCCGCCATGGCCGGATCGAAGCGATTCTTGTCCTTGAGCTGGATCGTCAGACATTCGGCGATGTCGCGAGCACCGACGCCGGTTGGCTCGAAGGTCTGGATCACGGCCAGAAGCTGCTCTAGCCTTGCCTCGGACAACCCCAGACGCAGCGCCATGTCGGCAAGCGGCTCCGCAAGATAGCCGGCATCATCGATGGAATCGATCAGGTTGCGCCCGATCAGGCGCTCGACAGGATCGGTGATGACCAGATCGAGCTGGCTGTTCAGGAACTCGTGGAGGCTCTGATCTGCGGCAAGGGTCTGTTCAAGGCCGCGCAGGTCATCGTCGAAACTCGCCGATCCGCCACTGCCGACAGCCCCGCCACCCATGATCGGCAGCATGTCCTCATTGGTCTGCTCGGTGCGGGCCACGCTGGGCGCTTCATCGGGGAAGACATTGTCGAGGCGCGTGCCGAGCGTTTCCTCAAGGCTCTGGCGGCCCGTGGCCAGTTCGTCGCCAAGCCAGTCGGGCTGCGAAGGCTCGTCAAAGGCCGCATCGCCGCCATCAAAGGAGCTGGCCTCGTCACCAAAACGGTCATCGCCGACATCAGTGAGGCTATCAGTGACGCTATCAGGTCTGGCATCATCGCCATCCACGCGTTCAAGCAGGGGATTGCGCTCGATTTCGGCATCGACAAAAGCCTGAAGATCCAGATGCGACAATTGCAGCAGCTTGATCGCCTGCAGAAGCTGAGGCGTCATGACAAGGGACTGCCCCTGTCTCATCTCCAGTTTGGCGGACATACTCATTTCGCCCGAAAAGATCCCCAATGACGCCGCATCGCAATCACGCCGCAATTTCGGCATGAAACTTGCCTTGTCTTAAGAACCTATGACTCCGGACGCGAAACGTCAAAGGAAACAGCGCCTGTGTGCGTTGCCCTTAACCGAAAGTTGCACCCTGGCAGCCTGATCAGAGCCGGAAATCCTCACCCAGGTAGACGCGCCTGACATCCGGATTGGCGATGATGTCCTCGGGACTTCCCTCGGTCAGCACCCGCCCGGAATGGATGATGTAGGCCCTGTCCACAAGCCCAAGTGTTTCACGCACATTGTGGTCGGTGATCAGGACACCGATGCCCCGGTCGGTCAACTGGCGCACGAGTGCCTGGATATCGCCTACCGCGATCGGATCAATCCCGGCAAAGGGTTCGTCGAGCAGCACGAAGGAGGGCCGTGCCGCCAGTGACCTGGCAATCTCGCAACGCCTCCGCTCGCCGCCTGACAGGGCGATGGATGGTGCCTTGCGCAGACGGCTGATGTTGAACTCATCAAGCAGCGCGTCAAGTTCATGCTCGCGCTTCTTCTTGTCGGGCTCGACCACCTCAAGCACGGCGCGGATGTTGTCCTCGACGCTCAGCCCCCGAAAAATCGATTGTTCCTGCGGCAGATAGCCGATGCCCAGACGTGCCCGGCGGTACATCGGCAGATGAGTGATGTCATTGCCATCCAGCGTGATGCGGCCCAGATCGGCGGAAACCAGCCCGGTGATCATGTAAAAGATCGTGGTCTTGCCCGCCCCGTTCGGCCCCAGAAGGCCG